>JACQRN010000295.1 GCA_016206515.1 Planctomycetota bacterium
CCACGTACACGGTGAAGCGCCCGGACGGTACATGCTCGTCCGGGAGGTCGCCGACGTGTTGGAAAGACCCTGTGAACCCTCCGGGCATCCTGGCGTCGATGGTTTGAAATAGAGAAACTTCAGGGCGTGCAAGCACCCCGCACCTTCGTCGTGGCGATGACCGGCGCGAGCGGCGCGCCGTACTTCCGGGGGCTGGTCGACGCGCTGCTCCGCCGCGGGGCGCGCGTGCATGCGATCGTCTCCCCCTCGGGCGGACGGATCCTGGAGCAGGAGCTGGGACTGCGCTGGGATCCTTCGCGGCCCGACCTGGCGACGCTGTTCCCGGACGCCGGGCCGGACCGGCTGCGCCTGCACCGCCACGACGACGTCGCCGCGCCGCCATCGGGTGGCCTGTACCCCACGGATGCGATGGTCGTCTGCCCGTGCAGCGCGGGGCGGATCGGGTCGTTCGCGGCGGGGTTGAGCCAGGATCTCATCGACCGCGCCGCGGCGGTGACCCTCAAGGAGCGCCGGACGCTCGTCGTTGTGCCGCGCGAGACGCCCCTGTCGCTGCCGACGCTGCGCGCGATGACCGCGCTCGCCGAGGCGGGGGCGTGCATCCTGCCGGCGATGCCGGCGCACTACACCCATCCGAAGACGGTCGAGGACATGGAGCGGTTTGTCGTGACGAAGATCGTGCGGCAGATCGGCCTACCGTGCGCGGGAGGCGAGGCATCCTGGGGGGAGGGCGGATGACGACGGGATATGAGTTCCTTGGGCTCGAGACGGCGGACGGCATCGCGACGGTGACGGTCCGGAGGCCCGACAAGCTCAACGCGCTCAACGAGAAGGTGCTCTTCGAACTGTGCGACGCGCTGTTCAGGATCCAGGGGAACCCGCGCGTCCAGGCGGCGATCGTGACCGGGGAGGGGGACCGGGCGTTCGTCGCGGGCGCGGACATCGCGGATCTGGCGAAGATGGATGTCCTGAAGGCGGTTGAGACGTCCCGCCGCGGGCAGGAGGTGTTCGACCTTCTGGAGGGGATCGGGAAGCCTGTCATCGCCGCGATCAACGGGTTCGCACTGGGGGGCGGGTGCGAGCTGGCGCTCGCCTGCACACTGCGCCTGGCGGCCCGGACCGCGAAGATCGGACTACCGGAGGTCTCCCTCGGGATCCTCCCCGGATACGGCGGGACGCAGCGCCTGGCGAGGCTCGTCGGGCCGGGGCGGGCGCTCGAGCTGATCCTCACGGCAAGAAAGATCTCCGCGGAGGAGGCGTTCCGCATCGGGCTGGTGAACGAGGTGTGCAACGGGCAGGTTCTGGCGCGCGCCCGTGAGGTCGCCTCCGAGATCCTGAAGAACGGTCCCGTCGCGGTCCGCCTCGCCATGGAGGCGGTCCAACGCGGGCTGGACGGTTCCCTGCGCGAGGGGTTGGCGCTCGAGCGCCAGCTGTTCGGCGTGGCGGCCGGGACGCGCGACATGCGCGAGGGGCTCGCCGCGTTCATGGAAAAGCGGCCCGCGAAATTTGAGGGGAGGTAGCATGGGTGCGAAGGGGACGTCCGTCGTGATCCTGGGAGGCGCGCGCACGCCCATGTGCGAGTACGGAGGTTCCTTCTCACGTTTGACCGCGAATGAGCTGGGGGGGATTGCATCGAAGGCGGCCCTGGAGCGGACGGGGGTGGCTCCCTCGGAGATCGACCACGTCGTCATGGGGAACGCCTTGCAGACGAGCGCCGACGCGATCTACGGGGCGCGACACGTCGGTCTGCGCGCCGGAATCCCCGTCGAGGTGCCTGCGCTCACCGTGAACCGCCTCTGCGGCTCGGGGATCCAGTCCGTCGTGACCGCTGCCCAGGGGATCCTCCTGGGCGAGTCGCGCACCTGCCTCGCCGGCGGGATGGAGAACATGACGCAGGCTCCGCACGTCGTGCGCGGACTGCGCGCCGGTCTGCGCCTGGGGGACGTCCCGCTGGAGGATTCGCTCCTTTCGGCGCTCCTGGACACCCAGTGCGGCCTGATGATGGCCCAGACGGCGGAGAAGATCGCCCAGGAACGCCTGATCGGCCGGCGCGAGCAGGACGAATTCGCGCTGCGCAGCCACCGGCTCGGCGCGAAGGCGGTCGAGACCGGCCTGTTCCGCGACGAGATCGTCCCCGTCGAGGTGAAGGGGCCGAAGGGGCCGGTGAAGGTATCGGTGGACGAGCACATCAAACCGGAGACGACCGCGGAGGCGCTTGCCGCGCTGAAGCCGTCCTTCGGCAAGGACGGGACCGTCACGGCGGGGAACGCCTCGGGGATCGTCGACGGGGCCGCCGCGGTGGTCGTGACCGCCGAGGAGGAGGCCTCGCGTCGTGGGCGCAAGCCGATGGGGCGGATCGTCTCGTGGGCGATGGTCGGGGTCGATCCGTCCCGCATGGGGCTGGGGCCCGTCGGCGCGATCCGCGCCGCGCTGGAGAAGGCCGGCCTGCGGATCGAGCAGGTCGACCGGTGCGAGATCATCGAGGCGTTCTCGGCGCAGTACCTCGCCGTCGAGCGCGATCTTGCGCTCGACCGGGAGAAGGTGAACGTGAACGGCGGCGCCGTGGCGATCGGTCACCCCCTCGCCGCGACCGGCACTCGGCTCATCCTCACGCTTCTGTTCGAACTGCGGCGCGTCGAGGGTCGGTACGGCGTCGCCTCCGCGTGCATCGGAGGCGGTCAAGGGATCGCCATGGTGGTGGAATCCCCAGCCTGGCGCGCGGGGTAGACCCTATGGAATAGGCCGGCCGCTCCGTACTTTTCGTAGGTTGCCTGACCATGGGGGACAGGCAGAGCTACATAC
>JACQRN010000283.1 GCA_016206515.1 Planctomycetota bacterium
ATCCTCGACCTGAAGGACGTCTACACCGGGCTGTTCAAGGCGATGGTCTTCGGGACCGTCATCGCCGCGGTCGGCTGCACGCAGGGGATGCTCGCCACCGGCGGGGCGCGCGGGGTCGGACGCGCGACGCGCAACGCCGTCGTGTACTCCTATCTGTTGATCCTGGTCCTGGGGTACTTCCTGACCTCCCTCTTCTACGCATGAACATCCGCCCCACCGGAGCCGCCGACGCGGAAGGAGCCGCACCCCTCATCGAGTTGAAACGGCTCCACAAGACGCTCGGGGGGCGCGCCGTCCTGGATGGCCTCGACCTGGACGTGCGCAGCGGGGAGACCCTCGTCATCATCGGCCGCAGCGGCACGGGGAAGAGCGTCTCCCTCAAGCACATGATCGGCCTGATGCAGCCGGACGCGGGGTCGGTCCTGATCAAGGGCCAGGACATCGCGCACGCGCGGGGCACCGACCTGGACCGGATCCGGACGATGTTCGGCGTCCTGTTCCAGTCCGGAGCGCTCCTGAACTCGCTCACCGTCTACGAGAATGTCGCGCTTCCGCTGCGCGAGCACACGAACCTCCCCCCCGCCGAACTCGACCGGATCGTCCGTCAGAAACTGGCGCTCGTCGAGATGACCGGCAAGGAATCGGCGATGCCGTCGGAACTCTCGGGCGGACAGAAGAAGCGTGTCGGGCTCGCGCGCGCGATCGTGCGGGAGCCCGAAGTCATCCTGTACGATGAGCCGACCTCCGGCCTCGACCCCGTGATGTCCAACACCATCAACGAACTGATCCTGGACATGCAGAAGAAGATCCATGTCACCTCGGTCGTCGTCACCCACGACATGCAGAGCGCCTACATGATCGCGGACCGGATCGCGATGATCTTCAAGGGGCGGATCATCCAGATCGGGACGCCGACCGAGATCCTGCGGACCGAGAACCCGATCGTCCGCCAGTTCATCGACGGCCAGACCCGCGGGCCGCTCACCGCCGAGGAGCACGGAAGTTCGTCGACGGAGGCCGCGTGAGAGGCGAGCGGCTCGTCGGGGTCGTATCCCTCACCTTCGTCGGAGCGCTCCTGCTGACCGCTGTTCTGCTCGGGGACTGGAGCCTCTCCGGTGGCCACTACCGGGTCCAGGCGGTCTTCCACGACGGCGACCGGCTGAAGTCGGGGAACGCGATCTACCTTGCCGGCGTCGAGGTCGGAAAGGTCGAGAAGATCCGGTTCGAGGGGGAACAGATCGTCGCCACCCTCCGGATCCACCGTGCATGCGACATCCCCGAGAACGCCCACGTCGAGATCCGCGCCGCCTCGGCCTTCGGCGGCCAGGAGGTGACGATCACCCACGGGCGCGGCGTCCCGCAGGGAAGGCCCCTGCCGAAGGACGGCTCGGCGCGCGTCCACGAGAGCCGCCCCCTGGACCTGATGAAGGAGTTCGGTGATCTGTCGGAGGAGTTCAGCCGCGCCTCCGGCTCGTTCCGGCAGGTCGCCAACCACATCACCGGCGGCCACGGCGCCTTCGGATCCCTGGCATACGACGAGAAGATGGCCGGCCATGTCCGCGCGATCGCCCGTGAGGCGGAAGATTTCGCCGAGGCGGTCCGGCATGGGGACGGCACACTGGGCGCCTTCCTCGAGGACCCCAGCCTGAACGAGAGGATCCGCGCGGCCCTCGACCGGTTCAACGAGGTGGCGGCTTCGATCCGGGAGGAGGTCGACGCCGTGGAGCGACAGGACGGCGTGCTCGGCGCGCTCCTTCGCGACGACGCCCTCTGGGCGGGAATCGACCGGCTGCAATCCTCGGCCCGCGGGCTCGCTCGGAAGGCGGACGCGGGGCAGGGCGTCCTCGCCAACCTCCTGAACGACTCGCCCCTGAGGCGAAAGTGGGACGAGGCGATGGCGCACCTGGACAGCATCCAGGCGAAGATCGCGGCCCCTTCCACCGCCACGGTGCAGGAATGAACCGCGAGCGTCAGGTCGGATTCCTGTTCTTCGGCGTCCTGTCCACCCTCTTCGTGTTCACCGTCCTGATCGGGGACTGGGACCTGACGGGGAAGTACTACAAGATCCACGCCGAGTTCGCCGAGGGGGGCGGGATCGAAAAGGGGCATCCGGTCCTCTACGCGGGCGTCGGCGTCGGCAAGGTGAACGAGGTGCGGTTCGAGAACGGGAACGTCGTGACCCTTCTCCACATCGAACGGGTGTACGACATCCCCGACAACGCCCACTTCGAGATCCGCAACGCCACGATCCTGGGAGGGAAGGAAGTCTCCATCACCCGCGCACCGGGCATCGCGGCAGGCCCGGCGCTTCCGAAGGACGGCACCGCGAGGGTCACGGAGGGAGCGACCCAGGACATCATGACACAGTTCAACGAGCTCGCCTCGGAGTTCAAGCACGGCGCGCAGTCGTTCAACCAGATCCTCGAGGACGTCCGGGCGGGCCGCGGCCCCCTCGGCTCGATCCTGTACAGCGAGGAGATGACCGAGAACGTCCAGCGCATCGTGCGCCAGGCGCGCGACTTCCTGGAGGGGCTCAACCACGGGGAGGGAACGGTCGCCGCGCTCGTCCACGACCCGGCCCTGCGGGACCAGGTCCGGGGCGCCATCGGGAAGATCCACGAGGTCGCCGAGGCGGCCGACCGG
>JACQRN010000284.1 GCA_016206515.1 Planctomycetota bacterium
AGCATCCCCTGCGTGCAGCCGACCGCGGCGATGACGGTCCCGAAGACCATCGCCTTGAACAGCCCGGTGTAGACGTCCTTCAGGTCGAGGATGTAGCGCGCCTCCTCCCAGTAGACGTTGTAGGCGACCCCGAGCCGGTACCGGCCGACGACGCTCCCGCCGGCGATGCCGATCAGGTCCGACAGACAGGTCAGGATCGGGCACATGACGGTGAGCGCCAGGACGCGGGGCATGACCAGGTACATGTACGGGTTGACCGACATCACCTCGAGCGCGTCGATCTCCTCGGAGACCTTCATGGTGCCGAGTTCGGCCGCCATGGCGCTCCCGACGCACGCGGCGAGGATGAGCCCCGTCATGAAGGGCCCCATCTCGCGGCACATCGTCGCGGCGACGAGGCGCCCGATCATCGCCTGCTGCTGGAAGCGGGACAGCTCGATCCCCGCCTGGAGCCCCAGGATCATCCCGGTGAAGACCGCGACGATGAGGGTGACCAGCAGGGACTGTACGCCGCAGAAATGCATCTGCCGGAGGATGTCGTCGTGGCGCCTCCAGGCGGCGCGGAGCCACCAGAAGGCGCGCCCGAGCAGCATCAGGCCGAACCCCGTCGTCTGCGACGTGCCGAGAAGGAAACGCCCGACCGCCTGGGCCATGCGCGAAGCGCCCTCCTGGATGGAGACAACGCTCATCGGGGGGGGGGAATGGTACAACTCCCAACTCCCAACTCCCAACTCCCAACCTGTTTCGGAGAATCGTCGCGCACCGCCGAGGCTTCCAGTGCGTTGTAGACTACGGTGATGCGCAGGCTCGTCGTGGCGGCAGGGGTGTTCGCGTGCTTGGGGGGGGTGTTCGCCGACCCGCCCCCGAGCGGTGCGGAGGGTGGGGTCCGGCTCCTGTCGGAGGTCACGCCCGGCTCGCAGCGCGCCGTCGAGACGGGGCTCGCCTTCCTGGCCCGTGTGCAGGCGGCGGACGGCTCCTGGTGCGCGCAGGGGGGGCAATACCGCGCGGCGATGACCGCCCTGGCGGGGCTCGCCTTCCTGGCGCATTCGGATACGCCCGAGCGCGGCGAGTACGCCGGCACGGTCCGGAGGGCGCTCGAGTTCATCCTGAGGTCGCAGAACGACATGACGGGGCTGATCGCCTCGGAGGGGGACCAGGACCGCTCCATGTACGGGCACGGATTCGCGATGCTCTTCCTCGGCGAGGTGTACGGCATGACCGGCCGCGGGGTGTTCGAGGAGCGGATCCGCCGCGCCCTGCAGAAGGGGGCGGCGCTGTCGACCCGTTCGCAGAGCCGCGACGGCGGCTGGTACTACGTTCCGAACGCCGGCCAGGACGAGGGGTCCGTGACGATCACGCAAGTGCAGGGGCTCCGCGCGGCCCGCAACGTCGGGATCGACGTTCCCAAGGAATCGATCACGCGCGCGATCCTGTACATCCGCAACAGCATGAACCCGGACGGCGGCGTCCGGTACCGCGCCCAGGGGGGCGGCGAGGGGCGTCCGGCGATCACGGCGGCGGGGATGGCGGTGATCTTCAACGCCGGTGAGTTCACGGAGGAGACCCGAGGAATGCTCGAACGCGGCATGGACTACGTCCGCCGGAATATGCTCACCGGCGGGCCGGCCGGCGCGATGAACACCGGCCATTTCTTCTACACGCACTTCTACCTGGCCCAGGCGATGTTCCTCTCCGGCGGCGAGGATTGGGACCGCTATTTCCCCCCCGTGCGGGACCATCTGATCTCGATGCAGCAGCCGGACGGCGCCTGGCGTCAGGAGGTCGGCGACGCCTACTGCACCGGGATCGCCTGCCTGATCCTGCAGATGCCGTATCGGTACCTACCCATCCTCCAGGAATAAAGGGGGGAGAGGAGTCAGGAGGCAGAAGACGGGAGCCAGGAGTACGACCCGTCGGTGGACGACCCGGGGCTGGACTCGTCGTTTTCTCCTGCCTTCTGGCTCCTGACTCCCGACTCCTGTCTCCTGACTCCTGGTTTGCTGTCCTACTTTTCGCGTAGATGTTCCAGCCACGCCTCCGGCAGGGACTCCATCGGGAAGAAATAGCCGTAGGACGTCGGATCTCCGGTGGGGTCCGAGAGCATGCTCGTCGCGATCCCGACGAGGCGCCCCTGGCCGTCGATGACGGGGCCGCCGGAGTTACCGTGGCCGATCGTCATGTCGGTCTTCCACAGGATCCGGTCGCCGGCGCGGTCGAAGCCGCTCAGGATCCCCTCGGCGACGGAAATCGGCTCGCGGCTCCCCATGCCGCCGACGGTCGGGTACCCGATCGCGCGAAGGATCGAGCCGACCGGAAGGCGTTCGCGGCAGGTGGCGCTTAGGCACGGGAAGCGGTACCCCTCCGGGAGCGGCTGCCCGTGCAACCCGGAGAAGATCCGGAGCATGGCGATGTCCCCCTCGGGATCCTGCTCGACGACGCGCGCCAGGAACATCTCGACGGGGGGCTGGGTCTCGTCGAGCGTCACGGAGACGACCCAGGGGGTGTCCCCCTGCAGGGGGTCGTCGACCACGTGCTGCGCGGTCAGGAGCCAGCCCCGCGGATCGATCACGACCCCGGCGCCGGCATTCGAGGCGCCGAGGATCTCGACCGTCGCGGGGATCGTCCCGGGCAGCCCCGTCCGGTCGGTCGGGAGGGGAGGAATCTCCAGGCAACGAGCCGGCGCCTCCGTGCCGGATGTGAACTCGATCGAGTACGGCATCTCGTGCGAGGCGCGGGTCGTCCGGTGAACATGCACGAAGTACGGTCCCGGCGCCAAGGGCGGGTCGGTGCGCCCGTCGAGGATCACGGCTTCGCGGCTGCGGCGGCTGGTGGCGATGTGGTGGGCGTCGCGCCGCGGGATGAAGTCGCTGCCGGAGCGGATGTAGAGGTCCAGGTCGTCCCTGCGGCTCTCCAC
>JACQRN010000307.1 GCA_016206515.1 Planctomycetota bacterium
CGGCCGGCCTATTCCATAGGGTCTACCGGATTCGCGGGGGGCACGACGGTTGGGATTTGGGAGTTGGGATTTGGGATTTCTCCCCTACGATATCCCCCGATGCCGGTCCCTAGAGCCGAGCGGTCCTCCGCGGCGTTCTGCCGCCGGATGCTCCCGAAGGTCTCCCGGACCTTCGCGTTGGGGATCGAGGTGCTTCCCGACGGGTTGCGTGATGCAGTGCGCACGGCGTACCTCCTGTGCCGGATCGCGGACACGATCGAGGATGACGCGGACCTCGCCGGCACCGAGAAGCGCCGGCGGCTCGCGATGTTCGTCCGCCTCCTGCGGAACCGCCGCGCCGGACGCCGTGCCGCCGACGCGTTCGCCGCCGCGTGCGTCGGCACCGCGAGCGTCGTGCCCGACGAGGCGGTTCTCCTGGCCGGCGCCGCCGAGGTGTTCGAGGAGTTGCGCCGCCTGCCGTCCGAGGTGCAGGGGATCCTCGAGCGGCGCGTCGGGGAACTCGCTGAGGGGATGGGGGAGTACAGCGCGCGCGAGCGCGGACGGCTTGTCGCGTCGATCCGGACGGTCGAGGATCTCGACCGGTACTGCTACTACGTGGCGGGAACGGTGGGGCTGGCGCTCACCGACCTGTTCCGGGCCTACGTGCGTGGCCTCGACGCGGCGCGGCACCGTCAGCTCGAGGCGCGCGCCGTCGGGTTCGGCCGCGGCCTCCAGATGGTCAACATCCTCAAGGACGTCACGAAGGATTTCGCGCGCCGCTGGGTCTACCTCCCCGGCGCGCTTCTGGAGTCGCACGGGATCGACCCGAAGCGGATGCGCCCCGCGCAGGTCGGCGCGGCGGGGGTGCGGGCCCTCGACGCCCTGGTCGTGCGCGCGCTCGGGTATCTCGACGAGGCCGAGGAGTACCTGCGCCTGCTTCCCCACGGGGCGCGGCGGGTGCGGCTCTTCTGCGCGTGGCCGCTCTTCTTCGCCCTCAAGACCCTGTCCCGCGTCCGGGGGAACTCCGCGGTCTTCTCCTCCGTGGAGTCCGGGGATGGGCCCGTGAAGATCAGCCGCGCCGACGTCGCCGCGATCGTCCGCTCCGTGCGCGAGCGCGTCCGCTCCAACCGCGCGTTGCACGAGATGTACCTGTCGCTGCGGAACGAGGCGGCGCCGCTTCCGGTCCAGGTCTAAGAGCCTATTCCGATAGGCCGCGGAAGCCGACAGAGATTCCGGCGGCGCGGGTCGTGGTTCGGAACGCTGCCGGGAGGATGGCGTGGGACTTGTCGCGAAGGACGACGGTGGGTGAATCCATCTGAGATGATGACAACGCTGTCTCGGGCTCTCCGCCCCCGCCGCGGGCCCGCTGCGCCGCGGACCGCTTTGCGCTCCGCTCCCATGGCGCAGCGGGGCGCCGTCACGGGTGCTCGGCCCGGATCGCCAGGTCGCTCGCCGCGTCGCTTCCATGAGAGGCCAACCCCCGTCAAGGGGTGGAGCTCGACTGAATTGTCCGATGTGAGGGTGGACCTGGCAGCGAGAGGAAGTCCGCCACGCTTCCATTCGCACTCTGGGTGAGCCCTGTGGGGCTCGGTGCAGGTTGGGGTTCGACCAGCTCGGGCGCTGCAGTCTTCGTAGCGGCATCTCGGGGGCAGTGCCCCCTCGTGCCAAGCGACGCGTCGCAGTCACCCGGACTGGGCGGTACCTCATCTCGTCTGCCAGGTTCTTCATCTCTTCCCCGCTGCTCGGTTCATGCCGTGACGGGTTTCTCGGTGCGCAGCGATTCGTAGACCGTCCCCGAACGCCATATCCCGCACAGCAGGACGGCCAGCTTGCGTGCCACCGCGACCCGTGCGCGTTTCTTCGCGATGCCCCCGCCTCGCGCCTGGATCGCCAATCCGTACCGTCGCAGGTCGCAGTCCGGTCCGAACCGCCCGAGGATGTAGTGCGCACATTGGATGAGCAGCCAGCGCAGATGGCTGTTCCCCGTCTTCGTGATTCGGGAGCGGACATCCTGATCCCCGGACTGGGACTGGCGGGCGGTCAGTCCCAGGTACGCACCGACCTTCCGGCTCTTGGAAAAGCGCGCCGGGTCCCCGATCACCAACGTGTACGCCAAGGCCGTGACGGGACCCACCCCGGGAACCTGCTGCAGGAGCCTTGTCTGCGGATATCTCTCCTGGACAACCCGCGCCAGGTCCTTGTCGAGCGCGCGGATCTGCGTCGTCAGCTGTCCGATCTGCCCCAGCAATGGTTGCAGAGCCGGGCGTAGTTCATCCGGCAGGCATCCCATCGCCCGGGAGCCGAAGCTCGCCGTGCTGCAGGCCGGCAACCGGTACCCCATCGACTTGACCGTTCCGCGCGTATGGTTCACCAGCAACGTGCGGGCGCGGACCAAAACGGCGCGCGCATGAAGGATGGCAAGGTCCGCCTGCGCCTGGGCGCTGCGGTGACGGATCGGCTGGAGCAGGTCCATATCGGCCATCCCCAGGCGAGCGAGGAGCTCCGCATCCGAACGGTCCGTCTTTCGGTCGCTTTCCGCAATCAGACGTATGCGCCTGGCATGTGCCACCACGACATCGTGCCCCATTCCCTCCAGCAGTCGGCTCAGCCACGGCGAGTGCGTCCCGGTCTCCATGATCACGCGACTGCTTTTCATCCCGCCGAACCGGTTTGTGACTGCCTGGCGCGTCATCGCAACACGCTCCTCCTGCCCCTCCTGCTTGCCGGGATCCAGGATGTACAGATCCGCTTTGCGGTCGCTGAGATCCATTCCGATCACCGTGATATCCTTGTCCATGGCCGGTCCCCTTCCTTTGCTGGCGTGCCCCCATGGCGACGCCTACCGCAAAGCATGCACCCCCTCACGGGTGAGTGCGACCTGGGGGCCGGCCTATCATCCCATCTGCTGGCGGCGCCAATTCAGAAAAAAGGAGCGGCTCTGCCGCGACGAGTGAGAC
>JACQRN010000296.1 GCA_016206515.1 Planctomycetota bacterium
ATGCTCCACGACCCGAAACTGACCGAGGAGGTCCGCGAGGGGTGGGGAATCAGGAACGTCTTCCGGCTCAAGACGTTCCTCTCCGCCGAGTACCGGGGCTTCCCGGAGGACGATTACTCGATCACGAAGGCCTACCTGACCGTGGCGCCGAGCGACCGGAAATTCTACGAGTTCGGCGCCTCGGTCTTCGGCATCGACGAGGACTCCCGGCTCGTGACCGACCGCCGCCGTGCGGCGATCGCGCGCAACGACGACGACCCGGAGGTCCGCCTGGACGCCTTCATCGGGCGGCGATGGTACGACGGCCAGTTCCAAACGCGGATCGGGGCCCTGGAAGGGAAGTTCGGCGGCGTCCTGACCTTCGAGCCCTCGTGGACCCGGCGCGAGGGGAGTTGGCTCGAGGGGGGACGCCTGCGCCTCGCCCTGCGGGACGACTACGACGACACCCGGATCCGTGAGGATGTCCACACCCTCCTCGGTCGCGCGGAACTGGAGTTCGACCTGCGCCTCCACAGTGCCTGGCCCGCCCTGCGCGTCATGGCGATCGAGGACAACATCCTGGACGACGCCGAGATCGCCTACGGGGTCGCTTTCACGTTCGAGGACAAGGATCTGAAGTACCTCGTCGGGATGCTGGGGATCGGGGGGTAGGAAGGCGTCCTGCGTCCTGCGCGATGCGTCCTGCGCGCCACTTGGGTGCCGCGCAGGCATGGCGTAGACTGACCGGGACATGAGAATCGCCTTTGCTGAGTGCGGCAGCTGCCTTGTGGCCTCCCTCGAGGGGGAGACGTTTACGCATGCGGACGCCAAGGACTACGGGGCCCTCTTCGAGCAGGTCCTCCAGACCCTCCGCCCGGGCCGGACGCTCGTCCTCGACCTGTCGAGGGTCGACTACATGCGAAGCAGCGGCCTCGGGGCGATTCTCCATCTCCTCGACCAGGTCAAGGCGCTCCCGGCGCGCCTCGTGATCGCCTCGCACCCGACCCTCTCGAAAAACCTCTTCTCGATCGCGGAGCTGCCACGGCTCGTGGCGCTGTACCCGAGCGTCGAGGAGGCGGTCCGCGCGGCCTCCGCCGGCGGACCGGCCGAGGCGGGAGGGACGGCATGACCCGCCGCGCGAGGCGGGCGGCAGGGTTCCTGGCGGCGATCTGGCTCGCCGGGGCGCTCCTGTCCACACGCGCGGACGAGCCGGAGCGCCGGATGTTCCGCATCGCGGCGCCGGACCAGATCTCGCTCCTGGAGCTCCTGAACCAGCTCCGTCCGACGATGGGCGGCCACTACACCTTCCCCGAAGACCTCGGCGCGAAGAACGTCCGGTTCACCGGCGGGCTGGAGATCCCCTACCGCGACGGGTTCCTTGCCGAGGACGTGCGGGCGTTCTATGGGACCCTCCTCCAAATCCAGGGGTTCTCTATGGTCGACCGAGGCACGATCACCGAGATCGTCGCCGCCGCCCAGGCGCTCCAGCGCCCGACCCACATCTACAACCAGGACGAGATCGGGCAGCTCCCGGCCACCGACACGCTCGTCGCCGTGATGTACACGTTCAAGAACTTCGACGCCAACCAGCTCGGGCCGCGCCTGCAAGATCTGCTCATCCAGGGCGTCGAGAAGGTGATCGCCGTCCCGCAGTCGCGCACGATCATGCTGGTCGCCTATGCGTCGAAGCTCCGGGAACTCGTGCGATTACTCGAGGCGATGGACACCTCCTCGCCCGACGCCCAGCTGCGCCCCTTCGAGCTCGTCAACGCCGCCGCGGACGAGATCCTCCGCCCCCTGGAGCAACTGATGAACGCGCGCCTGCAGATCGGCACAGGAGGCACGCTGCCCCCCGGCGCGCCCCGGCAACCGGGGCGGGAGAGCGCCGCCGCGCCGGTGCTCGTGGCCGATCCGCGCTCGAACCGGGCGATCTACGCGATCGCGCTCCCGTCCGACCTTGACATGATCGGTGAGCTCGTGACGCTCCTGGACCGCGAGATCCAGTCCCCCGGCAGCCGGATCCGCTTCTATCCGCTCCAGTACCGCTCCGTGGAGGCCCGGACATCCGCCGGAGGAGGGGAGGGGGAGCAGCCGGAGTCCGGCCTCAAGGAGATCCTGCAGGAGATGTACGAGGAGCGCGCGAGGGTCGAGGAGGCGCGCGCGGACGCTGGCGCCCCCCCCGGGGGGGCGGGCACCTCCCCCGCGGCAAACCGCACATCGGATGCGCTGGTTCCGCGGTTCGTCTCGGACCCCGACACGAACCACCTGATCGTGATCTACCCGTCCGAGCGGTACATCCCGGAGGTCGAGGATGCGATCCAGCGCCTCGACCGCCGCACCCCGCAGGTGTTCCTCGAGGCGGTCATCCTCGAGCTCGGCCAGGACGCCACGCGGGAGCTGGGGATCGAGATCGCCTCGATCGAGGAGGAGCCCTCCGGTTCGGGGCACTCCCCCCGCTTCGGCGGCGGGACGAACTTCGGTATGTCGAGCCCGACCGAGGACGGGCTCGGCCGCGAACCGGTCTTTACGACCGGGAGCCTGACGGCGTTCCTGTTCAAGGACCAGTTCGAGCACATCCCGATCCTGATGCGCCTCCTGCGGACGGACGCCGATTCGCAGGTCCTGGCGGTCCCGCGCATCATGACCGACGCCAACAAGAAGGCGATCTTCGACATCACGCAGGCCGAGCCGCTGCAGGTCACCACGCAGGGGACCGCCACCACGCAGACCGCCACGCAGTACGAGGAGGCGAAGACCACGCTCGACGTCACCCCGAGCGTCGGGATCGAGTCGGTCCCCACGGGGCGCACCGACGAGGAGGGAAACCCGATCCTCGCTCGGCGCTACTTCGTCCGGATGCGCCTGAAGCAGACGATCGAGACGTTTACGCAGCCGTTCGGCGGCGGGACGGCCCCCGCCAAGAACAGCCGCACCGCCGAGACGAGCCAGATCACGATCCCGGACGGCGCCACCGTGATCTTCGGCGGATTCACGAACAAAACCCGGCGGACGACCCAGGCGCGCGTGCCGTTCTTCGGGTCGATTCCCCTCCTGGGGAACCTCTTCCGCAGCAAGCGGGACACCGATGTCTACACGACGATCTTCGTCTTCCTCACCCCCCACGTGATCGCCGACGGGGAGGATCTGGCGACCCTCGAGGGTCGGCTCCGTTCCTTCGAGGAGCTGGCGTCCCTCCGCAAC
>JACQRN010000297.1 GCA_016206515.1 Planctomycetota bacterium
ACCGACGCGGCGACCACGCGCACCGGCGCGGAGCGGACCATGCAGAGCGCCGCCAGGAGCGCGACGGGGCCCCACGCCCAGAGGTAGCCCCCGGTCAGGACCGCGCGGCGCACATCCTCCCCGACGTCGGCGCCTCCCATCAGGCCACCCTGATCCTCCAGCTTCATCTCGCGGTACGTATCGCCCCACATCGCGCCGAGGACACCGATCCGCCACAGGACCAGGGCGTGGAGGGCGACCAGCCCCCCCGCCACCAGCGTGCGACGCGCCAGCCCCGGAGTCCGCCCCTGCGCAGGGACCTCCGGGGAGGGCACGGGGCTACCTCCCGGCCTCGCCGAACCGCTTCGCCCCCTCCGGATCGAGGCCGAAGCGGATCCGCTCCATCCGACCGCCCGGAAAATCGCGCTCGCAAATATGCTCCCACTCGGAGGCGTAGGAGTTCCCCGCGAACAAGCAGACGACCGCCAGGAGTGCGCCCGCGCCGAGAACCCCGGCCACCCGCGCCCCGTAGGAACGCGATACGCACATCGCCGCGCACCCCCCGGCGAAGACGTACGCCATCGACGAGGCCCACCCCTCGAACAGACGCGCCGACTGGTGCTCGATGCTCTGGCCTCCCGCCTCAAGGTAATCCTGGTACACCTCGTCCCAACGCTCCCCCAGGCCGTTGACGAAGGAGATCCCCCACAGGCAGCCGGCCAGGACGAGACCGCCCAGCAGCACCCCGGTCCAGCGGGCGCCTCCCGCCTCGAGGCGGTGGGGCCCCAGGGAGGCGTCGCCGGGACGGTGCTGTGAGTCCATTTAGGAGTCCATGTGCGGTGTCTTCCTACGACGACTGTGTCGCGTCCCCGCGCGCGAAGACGGAGGCGACGAAGTTCAGGACGTCGGTGGCGCAGATGTCGCAGTACCCGTAGTTCTTGATCATCCGCCCCTTGACGATGTCGATCTTCTCCTGCGTTTCCTTGTCGACGACCGAGGAAACGAGCGAGGTGAGCTTGATCGTGTCCTTCTGGTCCTCGAACAACTTGAGCTCCAGCGCCTTCTGCAGCCGTTCGTTCGTCTTGTAGTCGAACCGCTTCCCCTCGAGGGAGAGGGCGCCGATGTAGTTCATGATCTCGCGCCGGAAGTCGTCCTTGCGGCTGTCGGGGATGTCGATCTTCTCCTCGATCGACCGCATCAGCCGCTCGTCCGGCTCCTCGTCGCGACCGGTGTAGCGGTTCTTCACCTTCTCGCGCTGGGTGTACGCCTTCACGTTGTCGATGTAGTTGGCGCACAGCCGCGCGATCGACTCCTCGTCGGTACAGATCGCGCGCTGGACCTCGTTTTTCACAAGATCCTCGTACTCGTCCCGGACGGTCCCGAGCAGTTCGATGTAGCGCTTCCGCATCTCCTCGCTGGTGATGAGCGAATGATGCTGGAGCCCCGATTCGAGCTCGTTCATGACCATAAAGGGGTTCACGCACCCCTCGATCGACTCGGAGACCAGCGCGTTCGAGATCTTGTCCTGGATATAGCGCGGCGAGACCCCCTCCATCCCCTCCCGCTCGGCCTCGGCGCGCAGCTCGCGGATGTTGTCCTCGGTGAAACCGGGGAGCGTCTTGCCGTCGTACAGCTTCAGCTTCTGGAGGATCTGGAGCTGGTGCTCCTTCTTGGGCTCCTGCAGGCGGGTCAGCACCGCCCACATCGCCGCCATCCGCAGGGTGTGCGGGGCGACGTGCTTGCCGCGGATCCGGTCCTGACGGTAGTCCTTCTCGTAGATCCGGATCTCGTGCGACAGGCGGGTGTTGTACGGGATGTCGATCTTCACGGTCCGGTCGCGGAACGCCTCCATCAGCTCGTTCGACTGCAGGCGCCGGTACTCCGGCTCGTTCGTGTGCCCGATGATCACCTCGTCGATATCGGTCTGCGCGAACTTCTTCGGCTTGATCGAGTGCTCCTGCGTCGCGCCCAAGAGGTCGTACAGGAACGCGACGTCGAGCTTCAGGACCTCGATGAACTCGATGATCCCGCGGTTGGCCACGTTGAACTCGCCGTCGAAGTTGAACGCCCGCGGGTCGGAGTCGGTGCCGTACTCGGCGATCTTCCGGTAGTTGATGTCGCCGGTCAGCTCCGTCGAATCCTGGTTCTTCTCGTCCTTCGGCTGGAACGTCCCGATCCCGCGGCGGTCCTTCTCGGACAGGACGAGGCGGCGCACCCGGATGTGCCTGACGATGCGCGACCAGTCCCCGTCGTAGCGGGACATCAGCTCGTTGAACCGGTGGCGGCACGCCGGGCAGAGGTCCCCCTCCACCTGGATCCGGTACGGCGCGTCGAACGACTCGTTCACCTTGTCGACGACCTTGCGCCGCCGATCGAGCGGGACCAGGCGCAGCGGTTCCTCGTGCATGGGGCAGGGGATCCACTCCCCCTTCTCTTCTCCTCCTTTCTCTTCCATCCGCCAGTCGAAGGTGAAGAGGCGCCCGGCCTCGGTCCGCGCGTACGTCTCCAGCCCGCGCTTCAGGAGCCTGGCGATCGTGCTCTTCGACGACCCGACCGGACCGTGCAGGAGGATGATCCGCCGCTCGGTCCCGTACCCCATCGCCGCCGCCTTGAACACGTCGACCAGCCGCATCAGGGGGCGCTCGAGGCCGAACAGGGCATCGCGCCCGTCCCCGTGCGGATCCTCGAAGAAGCGGTACCGCGTGAGGCGTTCCTTATGCTCCTCGTGCTCCTCCTGCCCGTGCGACAGGATCATGTCGTAGACGCGCTGGAAGGAATTGCGCGCCACCCTGGGATCCGCGGCGAAAACCGAGAGGTACTCCTCGAACGTCCCGATCCAGTGCAGGGACTTGTAGTCCTCCTGCTGGCGCTCCCCCCGGGCGAGGGACATCAACAGATCCTGGCCTCCCATGCTGGATGCAAGATACCGTATCGCCGTCCCAAGTCAAATGGAGGCAAGACGTTGCTCCGGATCGAAAACCAAGAAGACAGGAGACAGGAGGCGGGAGACAGGAGGAAAACCATCGCGCACGGACACCGGATGCAACCGGTTACACTGGCAACCGGACATGCGCCCCGCGATCTACGTCTTCCTCCTCCTGACAGCGACCGCCGGGGCGACTGCGCAGGAACCGCCGAACGATCCGCCTGCGCTGCCTCCGCCCCTGGCCGACCTGCTCCTCCTGGGCACCTGGTCCCGTGGATACCCGAACGCGGAAAAGGCGTGGCGCGACCGCGTCGAGGAGGTCGCGCAGGCCGTCCGGGAGAAGACCACAAACCTCCCCCCCGAGCGGGGCGCGCTGGAAGGGGCGCTCGCGACGATCCACATGGAGCGCCGCGCGTTCGGGATCGCGCCCGCCTCGACCCGATGGGAGACGGTCCTCGCCCCGGAGATCCTCGCTCGCGGGGAGGGGGAGGCGATGGCCGTCGGGCTCGTCGTCGCGGCGATCCTCGAGGAGGCCGGGATCCCGTTCGAGTGCCGCGTGCACCCGGGCGGGATCCTCCTCGCCTCGCCGGACGGGACCTGCTTCCGCGCCGAGACAGGGGAGCGCGCCGACCCCGAGGCCCTGGCGCGCGCTCACGGGTATGTCGAGGAGGCCCGTCGCGACGCCTCCGGCTACTTCCGGGCCTCCGCAACGGGATCGCTCGCCGGCTGGTACCGCCTCGGCATCGCGGAGCGGCACGCCGTGCGCGGCCAGTGGGACGAGGCACGCGCCGCCGCCGAGGCGGCGATCGCCGCGCTCGGCCCCGTTCCCCGCGCGCGCCTCTGCCTTGGGATCGCCCTCCTGGAGATGGGGAGGTTCGACCCCGCCGATCCACACCTGAAGGGGGCGTTCCAGGACCCGGTCTCCCGCCCGGGCGCCGCGCTGGCGCTCGCCCGGGCGGCCTGGGCCCGGGGGAGCCCCGACCTCGCGCAGCACTTCCTGACCCGCGCGCTGGAGGCCTCCGCGCCCGAACGGGCGGCGGCGCTCGCCTGGGGCGCGGTGTTCCTCCGGGACCGAGGCGACGCCACCGCCGCGCAAACCCTGGAGGCGATGGGCTCGCTCCCCGCGTGCGCCCGTCCGCGCGCCTTCCTGACCGCCGAGACCGCGTGCGCGGCGGCGGGGCGTACCGCCCTGGAGACGGGTCCCTTCCCGGCGATCGTCCGTACCGAGACGCCCGGCCGCTCGCGGAAGGACGAGGCGACCCGGCTGCTCCTGGACCTCTCCTCTCCCGACCCGGTCCTGCGTGATGCCGCGGCCTCGGAGTTGAGAACAAGCCTCGCGGAGATGGCGCCGCAGTTGCGCGAGGCGTGCACCGATACGAACCCCGCGGTCCGGATCGCGGCGGTCGGATGCCTGGCGGACGCGGCCCGCGGCGATCCCGAGGCGCTCGGTGCGATCCTGGCGCGGCTGGAGGACGACACCCCCCCGGTCGTGCAGGCGGCCGTGCAGGCGGCTTCGCGGGCCGGATCCCCTGCGGCGATCCCGGCGCTCCGCCGCCTCCACGAGGGCGCGGGCACGGACGCGCTGCGCATGTCGACCGCCTATGCCCTGGCGGA
>JACQRN010000029.1 GCA_016206515.1 Planctomycetota bacterium
GCGGTGGTGCTGCAGTCGCGCGCGCGGCTCCTGGCGCGCGGCGGGGTGGAGATGGCGCTCGCGCGTCTTCGCGGTGGCGTCGATCCGGCCGACCCCCGCTGGGCGTACGGCGGGGAGGACTGGGACGGGGACGGGATCTGGGCCGGGACGGGGTACGAGAGGACCGAGCAGACGTACGAGACGACGCGCCTGAACGTGGGCGACTGCCCAGCGGAGTACGCCTTGCGCCCCTCCTTCGCGGTGATCACCGGGGCTTTTTTCGCGGGGCCCGTGCGCGCGCCCGACCTCGTGTGGGTGGACGGCAGGTTGCGCGGTTTCTCCGGGCGCCTGCGCGGCACCGCCCCGGGGGCCTCGGCGCACTACGTCCTGAAGGTGGAGGATGCCGGCGTGAAGATCGATCTGAATCTCCCCGATGCGCCGGTCGTCTCCGGGCGCGGACGTCTGGCGAGGCTCCTGGACAACCTTGGGCTCGCCCTGGCGGCGCAGGGGATTCCGGACCCCGTCGCGGGAAGGGGAGCGGCGGTCGTGGCGTACCGCGTATCCCGGCCCGGGGGGCGCTTCTCCCTCCTGGAGGACCTGCAGGGGGCGGGGCTCTCGATCATGGAGGTCGAGCGCCTCCGTTCGTACGTCGCGGTCGGGAACCCGTCCGACCCCACGACGGTCTCCCCGCGCTTCTCCAGCGGGAGTCTCGCGGGGCTCGATCCCCAGCCGCGCGCGGCCGTCTCCCTCCAGGGGGCGGCACGTCCGGTCCTGGCGTCGCTCCTGACCCTGGCGGGGGACGCCGAGCGCGCGGTGGACATCACCCAGGCCGAGATGCAGATGGGGTTCGGCTCCTACCAGATCCCGATGCCGAGGGCGACGCCGCGCCTCACCCTGGTCCGCGCGACCGTTCTCGCGGACGCCCTGATCGCGCGGCGCGCGGCGGACCCGTTCGACACCTGGGAGGAGTTTCGGACGTGGCTGGAGACGCTCCCCACGGGAATTACGCGCGACGAGGCGGCTCTGGTCTCGGCGAACGCGGATCCGAACACGCGGCTCAACAAGTTCAACCCGGACGCGGCGATGATGCGGCGCCTGGACAAGACGGACGTCACGGAGCCGACGACGGAGTTCTCCCTCGGGGGGAGCGGGGCGGCGTCGGTCGGGTCGGTCGGACGTGTTCTCGGTCCCCAAGGGACGCTCCTGGCCCGGGCGGGGTGCGAGGTCTCGCTGCGCGTGTTCGAGACCCGCCACGACTCGACCCAGGCGCAGTTCGCGGCGGCGGAGGCGGCATTGCCCGGGGCGTTGTCCGGGGTCCGGGGTGATGACGCTTCCGGAGCCCGCCGCGCGCGGGGCGCCGCCGAGCGCGTGGGACGGGCAGGTGGTCCTGGCGCGCGTCCAGGACACAGTCGCGACCGGCTCGCACACACTCCGGGCCGAGCTGCTGACCGGGCTCGCGGGTGTCGCCGACGCCCCCCTGTGGAGCGGGTCGGGCCCCGTGGCGCAGGCGTACGGGCCGTCCCTGTTCGACCCCTCCGGGACGGGGGACCTCTTCTTCCGCAACGGCGCGATCCACGCCGACGGTCTGTGCACTTGGCGGAGGCTAGCCCTCGACCCCGATTCGGGGGGGGCTTGGGTCAACTGGGAGGAGTACCGTTTCGACGGACCCTCCAACTGGACCTATGCGGGGCCCGGGACGATGGAAATGTGGGTGAAGCCGGTCTGGGACCGGTCCGATGCCACTCCCAGCGATCAGTGGCTCATGTCGGTAGTCCAGTTCAACACCACGTACGGCATGTACAGCAACACCCATAAGGTGGTGGTCGAGGTGTGGCGGATGAGCCCGTCGGATCTCCGGATCATACTCGTCGTGGTCGGAGTTTCCGGGGGGACGACGTTGCACCGAGTCACGTCCGTTCCCCTTGTGTCGCTCCCGCCCACGGCCGCCTGGGACATCGCGCGGCGGTGGCACCACATCGCCTGGACGTGGCGCACCGTGGGGGCGAACATGGAAATCTCCCTGTACGTCGACGGGGTCCGCGCCCCGGACAGCCCGGTGAACA
>JACQRN010000290.1 GCA_016206515.1 Planctomycetota bacterium
AGAAGAGCGGGAACGACTCGCCGCGGGCGATGTGCGTCGCCATGAGCGCCTGCACCGCCCCGTCGACGTCGAGGAACGCGCGGGACCGCGGCAGGAGCGCGGCGCGCGGAAGGGCGCCGGCCACGAGGAGGAGGGCGTAGGGGACCGCCCAACGCAGGCGATTCACGGGGCGGCAGTGTACCCCGGGCGCCCCCCCGCGACCGGATACACTCTGGCCCCGTGGGGGAGCGGGCGCGCGATGTCGAAAGGTTCATCCAGGAGATGGAGGAGCGGCGGCGCGCCCCGCGCCTGGAAATGACCGTCACGGTCTCCCTCTCCCTCTCCGAAGGGACGCTCGCCCTGACCACCCAGAACCTCTCCCCACACGGGCTCCTGGTCACGAGCGCCGCCCCGCTGCCGCCGGGGCGCGACTACGAGGCGGAGCTCCACCTCATCGCCACCGGACAGACCCTCCCGTGCCACCTGCGCCCCGTCTGGCGCAAGCGCGCCCGGGGGGGCGCGTGGCACATCGGATTCTCCTTCGAACGCCTCGGGCGCGCCGGCGAGGGAAAGATCGGGAAGTACCTCGACCTGCGGCGCGCGCACCTGACCTCCTTCCTTACGGACTTCCCGATCTTCCGGCCCCTGACCCACCGCGACCGGACCCTCTTGAGCGGCTACTGCATCCACCACCTGCTCGCGAAGAACGAGATCCTCTCCCGGGAGGGGGATATGACGCGGACCCTGTACATCATCCGCTCCGGGATGGTCCGTATCCTCAAGTCGGTCGGAGGGGAGCGGCGAACCGTCGCGACGGCGAGCGCCGGGGAGATCTTCGGCGAGGCGTCGTTCCTCTCGCGCGAACCGCACCACTCCACGATCCAGGCCGTGATCCCGTCCGAGGTGATCGGGATCACCGGGGCGTCGTACGACTACCTCCGATTGCAGGATCCCAGGCTTGCCCTCAAGCTCGCCGAGACGCTCGCGCGGTTCCTGGTGCGGCGCCTGCGCCGCACGACCGCGAAGCTCTTCTCCCCGGGCGATCCGGGGGAGGAGTAGAATCGGTCCCGCTGTGCCGACGAAGAGCAACATCCCCGCCGGCGTGCATGTGACCGGCGAGGTCCGCCTCGCCCCCTTTCGGCAGGTCGATCCCGGCGTCCACCTCGGGTACCCGACCGGGCGGAAGGTGGCGCCTTGCCCCCTGGAGATCGGCGAGGGGGCGCTGATCCGCAGCGGGACGGTCCTGTACGCCGGCAGCCGGTTCGGTGCGATGCTCGAGACCGGGCACCACGTCGTGATCCGCGAGGAGAACCGGATCGGCGATCGTCTGTCGATCTGGAACCATTCCACGATCGACTACGGCTGCACGATCGGGAACGGCGTGAAGATCCACAACCACGTCTACGTCGCGCAGTTCACGGTGATCGAGGACGACGTCTTCCTGGCGCCGGGCGTGCAGATCGCCAACGACCGGTTCCCGCAGTCGCACCACCTCGAAGGCCCCACGATCCGCAAGGGGGCGGTCCTGGGGGTGAACGTGACGGTGCTCCCCGGCGTCGAGATCGGGGAGGGGGCACTCGTGGGGGCGGGCGCTGTCGTCACGAAGGACGTCCCCCCCCGCGCGATCGCAGCGGGGAACCCCGCGCGCGTCCTGCGGATCCGGCCGTGAGCGCCGAAAGCGTCCGCGTCGGCGTCATCGGGTGCGGCTACTGGGGCCCGAACCTCGTACGAAACTTCAGCGCGCTGCGCGAGTCGCGCATGATCGCGGTGGCCGACATGGACGAGGCGCGACTGAAGCATGTCGCGGACCTGTTCCCCGCGGTCCGCGGGACACGGAACGCCGAGGACCTGCTGGCCGACGACGGGATCGACGCCGTGGCGATCGCCACGCCGGTGGCGACCCACTTCGACCTCGCGCGCCGCGCGCTGGAGCGCGGCAAGCATGTCTGGGTCGAGAAGCCGCTGACCCGTTCGGTGAAGGAGGCGGCCTCCCTCGTGGCGCTCGCCGGGAAGCATCGCCGGGTCCTGATGGTCGACCATACGTACCTCTACTCGGCCCCGGTG
>JACQRN010000291.1 GCA_016206515.1 Planctomycetota bacterium
CTGCATACGAACGACGCGCCGGGGACGATCTCCCGCATGGTGGACATGGGGGTGGACCCGTTCCTGGTCGCTTCGGCGACGCTCCTCATCTCCGCCCAGCGGTTGCTCAAGAAACTCTGTCCGGAATGCAAGCAGCCCTGCGATGTCCCGCGCGAGCGCCTCCTGTCGGTGGGGTTCGTCGCCCAGGAGGCCGAGCAGATCAAGCAGCTCCACATGGCCCAGGGGTGCAAGCGGTGCACGCATGGGTACAAGGGGCGCTTCGCCATCCTTGAAACGATGAAGATGGACGAGGATCTGCGGCGCATGGTCATCAAGGGGGCCTCGTCCGTGGATCTGAAGGCGAAGGCTCTCGAGAAGGGGATGCTGTCGTTGCGCCGGTGCGCGCTCCTGAACTCGATGCGCGGGAAGACCTCCATCGAGGAGGCGCTCTCCACCACCCTGGCGGACTGATGGCGACCTTCCAGTACAAGGCCCGGAACGCCGGCGGGGCCGCCGTGAGCGGGGTCCTGACGGTCCCGAACCGGCAGGAGGCGCTCGCCCAGCTGCGCCGGATGAATCTCACCCCGTTGACGGTGGCGCCTTCGCGAGCCGGGATGCTCGCGGGGCTGTTCTCCGGCCCGCCGCGCCCGAACGTCGGGGCGGAGGACCTGACCATCTTCACGCGGCAGCTGTCGACGATGATCTCCGCGGGGATCTCGCTTGTGGAGTCGCTCGAGATCCTCTCCGAGCAGGCGAGCGACAAGGGGTTCCGGCATGTCCTGAAGACCATCGTGGAGGAGATCCGCGGCGGGAGCGACATGTCGACCGCCTTCGAGAAACACGCCAAGATCTTCGACAAGATCTACGTCAGCATGCTGCGCGCCGGGGAGGCGAGCGGCAAGCTCGACGCGATCCTCGTGCGCCTGGCGGAATACAAGGAGTCGCAGGAGGAGCTCAAGCGCGAGGTCAAGAGCGCCATGACGTACCCGACGATCTCCCTGGTGATGGTGATGGGGATCGCGCTGTTCCTGATCATCGTGATCGTCCCGAAGTTCAAGGACCTCTTCGAGAACACCTTCAAGGCCGACCTGCCCAGGCCCACGAAGATCGTCATGGCGATCAGCGATGCCCTTCGGGAGCACACGCTCGTGGTGCTCTCCGTCACGGCGGCGGTCCTGGCCGCCCTGTTCGCGTACGTCTCGCGTACGCGCCAGGGGCTGCGGCAATGGCACTGGCTGAAGCTTCATATTCCGGTCTTCGGTCCCCTGTTCCAGAAGATCGCCGTGGGGCGCTTCACGCGGACGTTCGGGACGCTCCTGCAGAGCGGCGTGCCGATCGTCGGCGCGCTGGACATCGTGCGGGAGACGGTCGGGAACGTGCTGATCGAGGAGGACGTGGACCGGGCGCGCGAGGCGGTGCGGCAGGGGGAGCCCCTGGCGGTACCGCTCGCCCGCAGCAAGGTGTTCCCTCTCATGGTGACGCGGATGATCGCGGTGGGCGAGAAGACCGGGGCGCTCGAACAGCTGCTCGACAAGATCTCGGACTTCTACTCCCAGCAGGTGCGCGCCACCGTGAAGATGCTCACCTCCCTCATCGAGCCGATGATGATCGGCGCCATGGGCCTGATCGTCGGCGGGATCGTGGTCGCGATCTTCCTGCCGATCTTCCAGGCCCCCGCGCTGATCGGGAAATGACCACCGGGACCAGGCGCCTCCCGCTCCTGCGGGCGTTCTTCGCCACCCTCGCGCTGGGGGTGTTCGTGTTGTCCCGCGGGGGGGTCCGGGCCCCGGAGTTCGGCGCCTCCGAGCGCGTCGTCGCGGCCCTCCTGGGGTTCTCGATCCTCGTCAACCCCCTCTACGCCATCCTGCCGATGCGCCGGACACGTCCGGAGGTCTGGCTGTCGATGCAACTGCTGTGTGACGCCCTCGTCGAGGCGGCCGTCCTGTACCTGACGGGCGGGATCTGGAGCCTGTTCGTCCCCGTCTGCTTCGCGACCGTCGTCGCGGCCGGGCTGCTGCTGTCGCGCGCGATGGCGGTGATCCTGGCCTCGATCCTCGTCATCTCGCAGGCCGGCATCACCTTCACCTACTACCGCAAGCACATGACGGGGATGCCGCTCCCGCTCGTGGAGAAGAACTACTTCCAGGGGCAGACCGAGGCGTTCTACCAGGGGTACTTCCTCCTCCAGAGCTTCGCCTACTACGCGACGGCCCTGGCCGGCGCGCGGCTCGCGCGAGGTCTCCGCCGCGCCCAGGGGCTGACCGACGCGGTGCTCGAGAACCTCGACGAGGGGGTGCTCGCCGTCGATCCCCAGGGGTGGATCGTCTTCGCGAACCCGCGCTCACGGCGGATGCTGGATCTCGAGGAGGCCCCGGTCGCCCCGATCCTGCTCCCGGCGAGGCTGGGGGAGCTCGGGGCGGGCAGGGAGGCAGGCCTGCCGGAGTCCTGGGACGCGCCGTGGCGCTCCCGCCATCCGCTCCGCCTCGGGAGCGCGGGAGTCCCGGTCGAGGTCGAGATCCTCCCCCTGTCCGCAAGCGCCGGCCGCGGTGCCGTGGTGGTGCTCCGGGACCTCTCCCTGCGCCACCGCATGGAAGAGGCGATGCTTCGCGCCGATCGCCTGGAATCCGCGGGGGAGATGGCCGCCGGGATCGCCCACGAGGTACGCAACCCCCTCGCCTCGATCCGTGGGTGCGCGCAGGAGTTGATGGGGGACGAGCGCGGGGAGGATGCGCGCCGGATGCTCCAGATCGTCCTGAAGGAGTGCGACCGTCTCAACGGCCTGGTCTCGGGCGTCCTGGATTTCGCGCGGCACCGGTCGCTCCGTTCCGCTTGGGCTGCGCCGGCGCGGATCCTCGAGGAGATGCGCCTCCAGATCCTTCGCACCCCGGAGTGGAAGGAGGCCGAGATCGTCCTCGATGCGGATCCGGCCCTGCGGATCCGGTGCGATGGGGACATGCTGCGCCAGGCGTGCTGGAACCTCGTGCTGAACGCGCTCCAGGCGTACGATGGCCCTCCCCGGCGCGTGACCCTGCGTCTGAGGCGTGTGGAGGAACCCCTGTTCGCGCGCCCCGGGGAGGGGGAGTGGATCCGCTTGGATGTCGTCGATCAGGGCCGGGGGATCGCCCCCGAGGTGAGGCGGGAGCTCTTCCGGCCGTTCTACTCGACCCGCGCCGGGGGGAGCGGGCTTGGGCTCGCCCTCGTGCAGCGCGTGATCGCCTCGCACGGGGGGGACATCACGGTCGACAGCCGCCTTGGCGAGGGGGCCACGTTCTCCCTGTGGCTTCCTGTCGAGGGCGCGCCCGAGGCGGTCGTCCCGCCCGGGGAGGGGCCGTGAGCGCGAGGGCGTCCCGGATCCTCCTGGTGGACGACGACGAGTCCCTGCGGTCGTTCCTGACGCTCCTGCTGCAGAAGGAGGGGTACGAGGTCCGCACGGCCGCTTCCTATTCCGAGGCGGTCGAGGCGTTCCGCTCCCACGGGGCGGACCTGGTGTTGCAGGACGTGCGCCTTCCCGATCGCGGCGGGATCGACCTGTTGCGCTCCCTGCGCGAGATCGATCCCCAGGCGCTGGTGGTCGTCATGACCGCCTATACCACCTGGTCGGACGCGGTGGAGGCGATGCGCCTGGGGGCGTTCGACTACCTTCGCAAGCCGTTCGACAACGACGACATCAAGACGACCCTGTCGCGGGCGCTGCGGCTGCGCGCCCTGCGCGCGCAGAAGGGGGGGGTGCCGTCCCATCTGGAGGGCCAGATCGTGGGGCATTCCGCCGCGATCCGGCGGATCCACGAGCTGGTGCGGAGGGTGGCCGCGACCGACGCGACGGTGCTGATCCAGGGGGAGAGCGGGACGGGCAAGGAGCTGGTGGCCCGGTACATCCACGAGCGGAGCCGCCGGGCGAAGGGGCCGTTCGTCGCGATCAACTGCGGGGCGGTTCCGGAGCCGCTC
>JACQRN010000292.1 GCA_016206515.1 Planctomycetota bacterium
AGAAACTTTTTTTCGTTTTCTTGCGGAAAAGTTTCGCCCGCGCACCGTCCGCCGACTTTTGCCGTCGTCGCGCGCGGCGCCCTCACAACCTCAGCGAGCGGCGTGCCGAACAACATTGGTACGGGGCGAGAACGATAAAAACGGCCGCGCGTGTATGGCCCCTGCGGATCCCATCCGCCAGTCATTCCCTCGCGAAGATCCTTTCGCGTCCGGTATTCGAACGCCTTGACGAACGTCACACAGGCAATCACGGTCTTGGGCTTTCCCTTGATGACGATCCGTTCCCCTTTGTGTAGATCGCCATACGGCACAAATCGCTTGCTCCACGCGTTATAGAAACGCCAGACCTCCCCGACGGAGACGTCTGCATTGCTCCAACTCCCAACCGACGCCATCCATCGAATCGCGGACCGATCCCCAACAGCACCTTTTCTTTCCGTTCGCGGCGATCTCATGATGGCGAGCGTACACAGCCCGCAAAATGCGGTCAATTGCGCAGCGCGAAACCCCCGAATCTGTCCCCCCCCTCCTCTATCCTGCGCGTACGGGGCGGCGTCGACCGACGTCGGCCGGAGGGGAGGCGTGCATGCAGTTGTTCGTCCTGATGTTCGCGGCCCTGGTCCTGCTCGACATCCGCAAGTCGATGCGCGCGGGAACGGAAGCGCGGGTGAAGCGCGCGGAGGAGGCGACTCCCGCCGCGGACTCCGTCGAGGAATGCGTCGCGCGCATGGAGCGCGGGGAGAGGCTGCTGTGAAAAAGGCGCGCGCGAAGACGAAGAAGACAAGGAAGAGGAGGCAATCGCTCCCCGAGGAGGTCACGCCCCCCACGGTGATCGTGACGGACGGCAGGGATGTCGCCGTCGAGCTGTTCTACATCGAGGACCGCCACGATGCCCCGCGCGTGAGCGCGAAGACCCGTTCCGTCTTCGAGACCCACCTGCTCCTGGCGCAGGCGAGGCGTCCGGAGACGGAATGTGCGCATCCTCCGCACGCCCCGCACGATCCTGGCGGAGCGCTCTCCTACCCGTTCCCGCTTGTCCTCCCGACGGTCCGCCGGGCGCGCCTGGCGCGCACCCTGGCGGAGGCGGTCCCCAGCCGATGGAAGATCCCGCCGGGACTGTACACGCCCGTCGCCGCAGCGTATGCGATCGCATCGGAGAGGGTCGGACGTCTCTGCCACCGGGCGCGCCGCGCGGCCCTGCGCCACGCCAAGGCGGGACGTCCGAGGCTCGCCCTCCGGATCCTCCGTACGGCCCTGCGTCACGCGATGCACTCCCCGCACCTGCGGTACGAGATCGCGACCTGCCACGCGCGCCTGGGGGACGTGAAGACGGCGGAGCGCTGGCTCTGGCGCGCGGCCGCCTTCCCGCACGACGACGCGAAACTCCATCTGGACATCGCCGATGCGTACGCGGCGGTCGACCGCAGCCGCGGGGAGCGGCGCGCCCTGGAACGGGCGGTCCGGGCGGCGCCGAAACGCGCAGCGATCCGCCTGCGCCTGGCGGCCACCCTCTGCGCCGCGAGAAAGTGGGCAGCCGCCGCGCGACACGCCGCGGAGGCGATCCGCCTGCGCCCGCGGAACGCGAACGGATGGCACTTTCTCGGGATCGCCCTGGGGGGACAGGGAAAACACCGGAAGGGGGCGAGCGCACTCCGGCGGGCGGTCGAACTGTGCCCGGCCGAGTCGGGGGACTGGTACAACCTCGGCATCGCCTGCCTGAACTCCGGGCAGGAGGCGCGCGCGGCGGAGGCGTTCCTCGAGGCCGCCCGCCGGAGCCCGACGTTTCCGGAGACGCAGGCGTACGCCGCCTACGCCTGCGCCCGGGCCGGACGAATGGACGAGGCACGCGCCATGTCCGGTCGTATGCGCGCGGCGGAGCCGCCGCCCGAGCCGGAAACGGACAGGATCCTGCGCTCCGCGGAGAGACTCATCCGGCGCGCGGGGGTGGAACGGATGGGAGACAGGGCGTGATTTGCATCTATGCATATGCGTGATATGTTTATATGTATGAGGACAACGCTGAATCTGGAGGATGCGCTTCTCCGGCGCGCCAAGGAGGAAGCCGCGCGCGCCGGGCGGACCCTTACGTCGATCGTGGAAGACGCCCTGCGTGAAAGGCTGGGACGGAAAGCAAGCGCCCCGAGGAAGAGGCGCCCTCCCCTCCCGGTCTCCGATCGCGCCCCGGGGGTGCAACCGGGGATCGACCTTGACCACACCGCGAATCTTCTGGACGCACTGGAACCGCCCATTGCTCCTGCTTGACGTCAACGTCCTGGTGCACGCCTATCGCCCCGAGCACCCCCGTCGGGACGACTTCCGGCGCCTCCTGGAACGGCTCGCGGACGGCCCGGAGGCGTACGCGGTCTCGCCCCTGGTCCTGTCAGGATTCCTGCGGATCGTGACGCACCCCCGCGTGTTCCGTGACCCCGACACGCCCGACAAGGCGATGGCGTTCGCCGAGGCGATCCTGGAGCCACCCCACTGCGTGCAGGTCTCGCCGGGAACGCGACACTGGGGGATCTTCCGCGACCTGTGCGTACGCACCTCCGCGCGGGGGAATCTCATCCCGGACGCCTACCTCGCCGCGCTCGCCATTGAACACGGATGCGAATGGATCACCACCGACCACGACTACGCCCGTTTCCCCGGTCTCCGGTGGCGGCACCCCCTGGAAAAGTAACCCTTCACCTCCACCCTGCGGCCGCCCGCCGCGTCAGACCCGAGGCGCCGCACGGGCCACCCACGGAACGACCGCCGCGCCCGCCAGCGCGCAGCCGGCGCCGAGCCAGAACGGCGCCGCGTGGCCGACGCGGTCCCAGAGGAGGCCGGCGGCGACGCTCCCGACGAGGACCGCGAGCCCCCCGGCCATCTCGAAGACGCCGAGGGCGGTGCCGCGCAGGGAGCGCGGCGCGAGATCGGTGACGATCGCCTTGAGCACGCCGTGGGTGAGAGCGATGTACACGCCGTAGGCGGCGAACAACCACGGGACCGCGCCTGCGTCGTCCATCACCCCGAGGATCGCCGCCGGCATCCCGAGCGCCCCGACGAGAAACAGGGGGAGGACCGGATAGACCATCTCGGAGGCGACGTCCGTCAGAAGGGAGACCCACCCGAGGAGAAGGACGGTCCGGGGAAGACGCGGCGGCGTGTTACTCACCCTGGTTCCGCAGGGCGATGTTGATCCTCCGGAGGATTCCCGACTCCTCCGGGGTGAGCCCCTCCGATTGCGACACCTCCACGTAGGCCGCGCGCGCGCCCCGCAAACCCGCGGCCGCCTCCGGAGTCCGGATCGATCCGAGGGCGTCCACCGCGTGCTCGCGCGTCTCCACCTGCTCGTCCCAGTCCGCGACGCACTCCGCCAGCGCCCCGGCCGCCGAACGCGCATCGGATCCCAGCATCGCGAGCGCCTTCGCGGCGTTGAGCCTCTCGTCGGCGGCGTACGGATCCTGCTCGTCGAGGTTCCGCAGCGACGAGGCGATATCGCCGACCGTCATCGATTCGACCATCTCGGAAGGCTCCAGGGGCGCCTCCCACGCCGGGCCGTCGTACGACGCCCCGCGCCGCGAGGGGGGCGCCAAGTACGCAAGCATCCCGCCCGCCACCGCGCCGAGGACGCCGACGAGAAGGATCGCGCGCCAGGGAGAGCCGCTGCCCACCGCTATCATCCTATCGGATGCCCGCCGCGAAGAAGGAGCCCCCCCCTTGGTACGTCGAGGCGTTCTCGCGCGCGTACCTCGACGTGTACGCCCACCGCCACAACGAGACGTCCGAGCGCGCCGAGGCGCTCGGCGCGCTCGCCCTCCTGCGCCACGCGCCGGGGGACGGGCGCCTCCTCGACCTCGCCGCGGGGGCGGGCCGCCACGCGCGCCACCTGAAGCAGGCGGGGTGCCGCGTGACCTGCCTGGACCTCTCGGCGGACCTCCTTCTGGCCGCATCGCGCGCGGGCCTGTCCTGCGTCCGCGGCGACCTGCGTGCCCTCCCGTTCCGGGACGGGGCGTTTGCGGCCATCGCGTGCCTCTTCTCGTCGTTCGGGTACTTCGCCGACGACAGGGAGAACGCGCGCGTTCTGACGGAGGCCGCGCGCGTGCTGCGCCCCGGCGGCCGCGCCCTGTTCGACCTGATGGACCCTCGGACGGTGCGGCAAACCCTGCGCGCGCGGGACCGGATCGAGAGGGAGGGGACCGTCATCGAGATCGAACGCCGCCTGACGCCGGACGACCGGCGCGTCGAGAAATCGGTTCGCCTGACGCGCCCCGGCGAGCCGATGCGGACCTGGACGGAGTCGGTCCGCCTCTTCACCCGTGACGAGTTCGCCGCCCTGGCCCTCCGCGCAGGTCTCGAAATCGAAGCAACCTACGGCGACTTCGACGGCCATCCGCATGAGAGCGGACGGACCCGGATGCTGATATTGGGGACAGACACCAATTTCTAATGTGGAAAACGCACGGGCACGCCCGAGGAGTTATCCACAATTTTAATTAGTGTCTGTCCCCAGGCAGTCTGAACCAGAACGTCGCGCCTTGCTTCTCGTTGTTCCGGACCCCGATCTGGCCGTGGTGCAGGGCGATCATCTCCTTGCAGATGGCGAGGCCGAGCCCCGTCGACTGCTCGCCGCCGGTGGGCTGGTTCGAGGCGCGCGCGTACTTGACGAACATCTTGCGCAGGTCCTCCTCGGTAAGCCCGGGGCCGGTGTCGCACACCGCCAGCGTCACGCCCCCCGCGTCGGCGAGGGTGCGGACCACGACCGGCTGTCCTGCCTGCGAGAACTTGACCGCGTTGCCGACGAAGTTCTCCGCCACCTGGGACAGCCGCGCGGCGTCCGCCTGCACGACGGGGAGGGACGCCTGGAGCTCCGAGGTAAGGGGGATCCCTTTCCGGACCGCCTGCGCATGGAGCGCGTCGACCGCCTGCCGCGCGACATCGTTGAGGTCGACCGGGGAGAGCGTCAATTTCACCTGCCCGTCCTGGACCGCCTGGAAGTCGAGGAAGTCCGCGATGATCCTCTGCATCCGACCGGCGGTGTCGAGAATGCCGGTGACCACCTGCCCGGCGCGGGCGGCCATCGACCCGGTCGGGAGGATCATGTTCTCGAGAAGGTCCGCGTACCCGATGATCCCCGCGAGCGGGTTCTTCAGGTCGTGGCTGGCGATCCGGAGGAATTCGTCCTTCATCTGGGTTAGAAGCCGCAGGCGCAGCTGCGTCTCGACGCGCGCGGCGAGGACGTCGGGGTCGACCGGCTTCGTGACGTAGTCGTTCGCCCCGCGCCTCAGCGCCTTGACGATGTCCTCGGCGCGGTCGAGCGACGTCACCATGATCACCGGGAGCGCCATCATCGAATGGGTCTTGCGCAGGAGCGGCAGCGTCTCGAACCCGTCGAGGAGAGGCATCTCGACGTCGAGACACATCAGGTCGAACGGCTCCGCCTGGACCTTCTCGATCGCCTCGCGACCGTTGGAGGCGTGCGCGACCTCGTACCCGCGCGCGCGCAGATCCCGCTCCAGGGAGGCGCGCATCACCGGGGAGTCGTCGACGACGAGGATTCGGTTGTTCCGGGCGCTCATTTCGGGGGGACCTCCGGGACGGGGATTATAGCCGCGCGCGTGACACCGCCCGGGGGGCGGCGTATCCTCCGCCCCCCGCATGACGAGCGACGCCACCGCAGGACCCCTCCGGATCACACACTCGGCGCACGTCGCGCGCCGCCTGGCCACCTACACGCGCCCCTACCGCTCCCGACTGGCGCTCGCCTGCGCCGCAAGCCTCGTGAACAAGGCGCTCGACCTGGCGCCGCCATTGCTCATCGCGTGGGCGATCGACGCGGTGACGGGACACCCCCCCGCACCGCTGCGCGCGCTCGCCGGCGGCACGGCCGGACAGGTCGTCTGGCTCGGCGCTCTCACCGCCGTCATCTTCGTCCTCGAGTCGCTGTTCCAGTGGGCCTACCAGTACGGTTTCATGACGCTCGCCCAGAAGGTCCAGCACGACGTGAGGGTCGACGCCTACGAGCATCTGCAAACGCTCGAGATGGCGTACTTCGAGGACCGGCGGACGGGGGAGTTGTTGAGCGTCGTCAACGACGACGTCAACCAGCTCGAGCGGTTCCTCAACACGGGGCTCAACGACATCCTGCAGCTGGCGTTCCTCGTCGGGATCGCGGCGATCCTGCTGGGAGGGCACGATGTCCGCCTGACGGCGATCGGCCTGGCCCCCACGCCGTTCATCCTCTGGGGGGTGCTCGCCTTCCGCAGGCGCCTGGCGCCGCGCTACCGGGCGGTCCGGGAGAAGGTCGGCGACCTCTCCGCGCGGCTGCAGAACAACCTCGGCGGCATGGCGGTGATCCAGGCGTTCACAGCCGAGGCGCGGGAGGGGGGACGCCTGCGCGAGGAGAGCGAGAAGTACCGCGAGGACGCCACGCGGGTCGTGCGCCTGGCGGCGCTGTTCACCCCGCTCATCCGGATGGCGGTCGCAGCGGGATTCGTCGGGGTGATCTGGGCCGGGGGCGTCCTTGTCCTGCGCAACGAGATCACGGTCGGGGAATACTCCCTGTTCATGCTGATGATCCAGCGCCTCCTGTGGCCCCTGACACGCACCGGGGAGATCCTCAACGACTACGAGC
>JACQRN010000304.1 GCA_016206515.1 Planctomycetota bacterium
CGCTCCTGCAGGGGGATCCCCAGCTTCTCATAGGTCCGCAGAAGCTCCGGATCGACCTCCTCCAGGCTCTTCGGGCCCCCCTTTTTCTTCGGCGCCGAGTAGTAGACGATCTCCTGGTAGTCGATCCGCGGGTAGCGGACGTTCGACCACACCGGCTCCTTCATCGTGCGCCAGTGCCGGTACGCCTTCAGGCGCCATTCGAGGAGCCAGGACGGCTCCCCCTTCTTCTGGGAGATGAAGCGGACGACCCCCTCGTCGAGCCCCTTCGGGATCGAATCCTCCTCGATCGGGGTGACGAACCCGTACCGGTACTCCCGGTCGGCCAGCTCCCGGATCGCGTCCGACGGCATCGTCCTACTCCCCCTCCGGCGCACCGGCCCTGACGCCGGATCTCGCCTCGTCGCGGATCCACGGGACGCCCTGCCGCTGGCCGCGCAGGTCCGCCACGACATCCGCGAGGGACACCTTCGCGAGCACCCCCAGGAATGCGTCCTCCGCCTCCTGGAACGTCCGGATGATCCGGCAGCCGCTTCCCAGCTCGCACCGCCGCACGATCGCCATGCACTGGTACATCGGGGACTCCCCCTCGGTTACGCGAACGATGTCCTGCAACGAGATCGCGGAGGGGTCGCGGGCCAGGGCGTACCCCCCCTTCGCTCCGCGGTAGGAGCGCAGCACCCCCTCGTGCGCGAGCCTCTGGAACACCTTCGACAAGTACGGCGCCGAGAGATGCTGGGCCTTGGCGATTTCGGACACGAGGATCGGCTCCCGATCCTGATGGACGGCCATGTAGACGAGGCTGTCGATCGCATGTTCCGTAGTCTGAAGGAATCTCATAACCCTATTAACAGCATACCGAAGCAAACCGGATAAACAAGGTCCGGTTTATCTTGTTTTTCGAATGGGCGCCGCCTGCAGCATCGTGCTTCAGCGGCGCCGTCTCGCGGACATCCATGTCCGCGCTTGAACTCGTGCGGGACCGGCCATGCGCACACCGGGGCGGTTACGACGCCGCGGCGGCCTCGCGCTCGAGGGCGGCGCTGTACTTCCCCGCTGCGGCGGCGCCGTTCATCCTGGCACGGTGGAAAAAGATCTTCTGGGCGGCCGGGACCCTCGATGGCTCGCCCTTCCATGCGGCCATTGCAGGGTGCTGCAGCGCGCGGCCGTACGAGAACGAAAGGCGCCATGGATGAGGACCGATCCGGTTCATCGCGTCGAGGTGCTCCGTCGCGACGACGTCCGACTGCCCGCCCGACAGGAAGACGATCCCCGGGACGCTCGCCGGGACGGTGCGGCGCAGGCAGCAGACCGTCTCCCGCGCCACATCCTGGACGGACGCCTGGCGCGGGCACTTCCCCCCCGCGATCACCATGTTCGGCTTCAGGAGCATCCCTTCCAGGCGAACACGCTGGAACCGCAGTTCGGCAAAGACCGTATCGAGCGCGCTGCGGGTCACCTCGTAGCAGCGCTCGATCGGATGCGCGCCGTCCATGAGCACCTCGGGTTCGACGATCGGCACCAGGAGCGCCTCCTGGCAGAGCGCCGCGTACCGCGCCAGGGCGTGCGCGTTGACGTGAAGGCAGGTCTCGGTCGGGAGCCCATCGCCGATCGTGATCACGGCCCTCCACTTGGCGAACCGGGCCCCCAGATCGCGGTACCCGGCCAGACGCTCGCGCAGGCCGTCGAGCCCCTCGGTGACAACCTCGTTCGGACAGCCAGGCAGGGGCTTGGTCCCGGTGTCGACCTTGATCCCGGGGATCACCCCGGCGCGACGCAGCACCTCCGGGAACGGTGTCCCGTCGCTCCCCTTCTGCCGGATCGTCTCGTCGTACAGGATCGCGCCGCTGACGTGGTCCCCGATCCGGCCGGTCGTGAACAGCATCTGGCGGTACCTGCGGCGGTTCTCCTCGGTCGAGGGGACCGAGATCGACTTGAACCGCTTCTCGATCGTCCCCGTGCTCTCGTCGGCCGCCAGGATCCCCTTGCCCGGGGCGACGAGCGCCTGGGCCGTCGATGAAAGTTCCTCCGCCGCGTTCGCGTTTCCCATAGCGCTACCCTCCCATGGCGCGCGCCTGCTGGCGCTGACGCTTGTTCTGCATCGTCTTCCGGGCGACCTCCACGATCCGGTCGGCCGTCAGGCCGTACCGGCGCAGGAGGGCGTCCGGATCCCCGGACTCCGCATACGTGTCCGCGATCCCGACGAACCCGATCGGGACGGGGCACGACTCCCCCACCGCGCGGGCGACCGCGCTCCCGAGCCCGCCCCAGACCTGATGCTCCTCGGCGCAGACGATCGCGCCGCACCGGCGCGCGAGATCCGCGACCATCTTCTCGTCGAGCGGCTTGATCGTGTGCAGGTCGGCGACCGCCGCGCGGACCCCATCCGCCTGCAGACGGTCCGCCGCCTCCAATGCCTCCCAGACCATCAACCCGTTCGCGATCAGCGCGAGGTCCGTCCCGTCCCGCAGGAGAACCCCCTTCCCCAGGGCGAGACCTTCGGTCTTTTCGTGAACGATAGGGGCCTTCGGCCTCCCCGTGCGTATGTAGACCGGGCCCGGGTGCGCCGCCATCGCGCGCGTGAGCGCCTCGGCGGACGGGGCGTCCGCGGGGACGACCACGGTGAAGCCGGGAAGCGAGGTCGCCAGCGCCACATCCTCGATGCTCATCTGCGAGGCGCCGTCCTCCCCCGCCGAGATCCCCCCGTGCGAGCCGACGACCTTCACGTTCAGGCGCGGGTAGGCGATCGCCATGCGCAGCTGGTCGTACCCCTTGCACATCAGGAAGCAGGCGAAGGAACTGATGAACGGGACCTTGCCGGAGGCCGCCAGCCCCCCCGCGATCCCGACCAGGTTCGCCTCGCTGATCCCCACGTTGAAGAACCGGTCCGGGAACCGCTTGCGGAAGTCGTCGCTGCGCGTCGACTTCGCCAGGTCCGCGTCGAGAACGACGATCTCGGGGCGCGTCGCGCCGAGCTCCGCGAGAACCTTCCCGTAGGCGTCGCGGGTCGCGGGGCCCAGTCGCTTCGTCAGGGGCATGTCAGGCGAGCTCCGCGAGCGCCTTGGCGACTTCCTCGCGCGTCGGCGCCACACCGTGGAACTGGTTGTTGTTCTCCATGAACGACACGCCCTTCCCCTTCACCGTCCGGGCCACGATGAGGCTGGGCTTGCCCCTCGTGCCGCGGGCCCAGGTGAAGGCGTCGAGGACAGCACCCAGGTCGTGCCCGTCGATCTCGCGGACCTCCCAGCCGAACGACGTCCACTTCCCGCCGAGCGGCTCCAATTCGAGGATGTCGGAGATCCTCCCGTCGAGCTGGAACCCGTTGGCGTCCACGATCGCCGTAAGGGTGTCGAGCTTGTGGTGCGCCGCGAAGGCGGCCGCCTCCCAGACCTGCCCCTCGTTGCACTCCCCGTCGCCGAGCAGGACGTACGTCCGGTACGCCGCCTTGTCGAGACGGCCGGCGAGAGCGATCCCGATCCCGATCGACAGCCCCTGCCCGAGCGAGCCGGTCGACGCCTCGATCCCCGGCGTCGCGCCGTAGACGGGATGCCCCTGCAGCGGGCTCCCCAGCTTGCGAAGCGTCTTGAGGAGGTCCGTCGAGAAGTACCCCGCGCGCGCCATCGCGGCGTACTGCGCGGGGACCCCATGCCCCTTGCTCATGATGAACCGGTCCCTCTGCGCCCAGGCGGGGTCCTTCGGGCGATGGTGGAGGACGTCGAAGTACAGCGCCGTGACGATCTCGACCGTCGAGAGGGACGTCCCCGGATGCCCGGAGCCGGACTCCCCGAGCATCGTGACAATATCGCGCCGGATCTGCCGTGCCGTGTCGGTCAGCTCCCGGAGACGGGTCTGCATCCGCGCGGGAACAGCATAGGAAGCGGCGGAGCGTTTTCAAGGTCGGGGCGGTAAGATCCCCTCCCGATGGCGTCGAAGATGACCGTCTTCCTCGGCGGATCCGTCCTGGGTGCGTTCCTCGGCGCCGCCGCGCTCGCCCTGCTCCCTCCCGGGCCGGTCGTCAACCCGGCTACGGGGAACGCTGACGGCACGGGGGGCGAGCGCCCCGCCGGCACGGGAAGCGCGACCGGGGACATCGTGGAGTTGCGATCCGCCCTCGCACGGGAACGGGAGGCACGCGAGGCGACCGTCGCACAGCTCACGGCTGCCCGGGAGGAGTCGGCCCGGTACCAGCAGGAGATCGCCGCGCTGCGCGGCTCCGGGGACGCGACCGGCGCGCACGATCCCGCGGCGGCCGCGCGCCGCTCCGCGGAGCTCGATCCCCGGATCCGCGAGGCGCTCGGCCGGAAGGATGGCAGGGCGGCACTCGATCTCCTGCGCCAGATGATCGCTCTCGGCGAGCCCGGCTACGCCGGGGCGATCCCGCTCATCCTGCAGATCAACGAGGACATGGAGGGAGCCAATACCCTGGGGATCTCCATGCACGATTTCTACCCAGCCGTCGGGGATACGGATCTCTACCTCTTCGCCCTGCACGATCCGTCGGTGGACGCCCGTTTCCGCGAATTCGCCGTCTGGGGCCTGCCGTGGGTCTCGGGGGGGGCGAAGGCGCTCGAAACGTATACAAGCCTGCTCGCGACCGAGAGCGACCCGGAAATCGTCGACTCGATCCTCTCCTCGATGGCGCACATCCCGGGGGACGAGACGAAGTCGCGAGCGCTCATCGATGCCTATGGCAGAGCCGGCACCGGCGAACTCCGCCACCGGATCGTCCGTTCGCTGCGGAATACGGAGGATGCCGAGAGCGAGACGTTCCTACAGTCCCTCACGCAGGATCCCGACGCGGACCTCGCACGCGAGGCGCGCTTTACCCTGACCTACCGCAACCCGCCGGTCCAGGGGTTCGTGACCACCCGGGTCTTCCCCAACACCCAGGCGGCCGCGGCAGGACTGCAGCGCGGGGACATCCTCGTGGCGTACAACGGGACGCCGCTCGATTCCACGGAGGCGCTCAACCAAGCGAAGCAGGCCAGCACCCCCGGCAGCGTCATTCGTGTCACGGTCTACCGCGACAGCGCCTACCTCAACATCGAGGTGGAGGCGACCGAGTCGATCGGAATCGATGGGGCGTATCGGGAACCGAAATAGATAAGGGCCGGTTCCGAACCCTCTTGTCATCCCGAGGGCCGCGATGTTTCCGCGGACCGAGGGATCTGTGTTGGACGCTCGATTGATGAACACAGATCCCTCGTGCTCGGGCGCAACTCGCTGGCTCCTCGGGACGACAGGCAGGAGACAGGAGGGGCGGAATCCGCTACCTTCGCTCCCCGTGTCGGAACCGGCACACGACCCCGGCGGCCTCCTCGCGGCGCGGCGTCAGAAACTGGAGGCGCTGCGCGCTCTCGGGGAGAGCGGGTTCCCGTACCGATTCGAACGGACCCACACGGCGCATGAAGTCAGCAAGCGATTCGCCGAGCTCGAGGGAAAAGTGAAGGTCGCGATCGCGGGACGGATCGATGCCCTGCGGCCGATGGGGAAGAGCGTCTTCGCGCACATCTCGGATTCGACGGGCCGCGTGCAGGTCTACCTGAAGCAGGACCGGCTGCCGGAGAAGACCTGGAAGGCCGCCGGGCTTCTCGACCTCGGGGACATCCTCGGCGTCACCGGGACGCCGTTCCGGACACGCACCGGGGAGATATCGGTCGAGGCCGCCTCCCTGGAGATCCTCGCCAAATCCCTGCGACCGCTCCCCGTCGTCAAGGAGAAGTCCGGCGAGCGGTTCGAGGATCTGGAGGACAAGGAAATCCGGTACCGCCAGCGCCATGTCGATCTCGCCGTCCACCCGGAGGTGCGGGATCTGTTCCGGACCCGCTCAAAGATCCTCGCCTCCGTCCGGAGGTTCCTGGACGGGTACGGATTCCTCGAGGTGGAGACGCCGGTCCTTCAGCCGCTGTACGGCGGCGGGTCCGCGCGTCCGTTCGTCACGCGCCACAACGCGCTCGGTGAGGACCTGTACCTCCGGATCGCCGACGAACTGTACCTCAAGCGGCTCCTGGTCGGCGGGTACGAACGTGTCTACGAGATGTCCAAGATCTTCCGGAACGAGGGGATGGACCGCTCGCACCTGCCCGAGTTCACGATGATCGAGTTCTACTGGGCGTACGCCGACTACCGCGACGCGATGACGATGGTCGAGGAGCTGTTCCGGACCGTCGCGCGCGAGGCGACCGGCGCGGCCGGGACGGGGTCCGCGAAGGGGCGCTTCGGCGGCCAGGAGGTCGATCTCGAAGCCCCGTTCGAGCGGCTTACGATGTCGGAGGCGTTCCGACGCGCGATCGGTGAGGACCCGATCGGGAAATCCGAGGCGGAACTCTCCGCCGTTGCCCGCAAGTGCGGGCTCGATCCGACGGAATTGCGCGGGGAGCCGGCGCTCCTGGAACTGCTCCTGCGCTCGCGCGTCGAACCGCTCCTCGAACGCCCCACCTTCCTCCACGACTACCCTCTGTCCCTGTCGCCCCTCGCCAAGCGCCACCGCTCCGACCCGCGCCTGGTCGAGCGGTTCGAACTGTTCATCCGCGGCACCGAGTTCTGCAACGCCTTCTCGGAGCTGAACGATCCCATCGACCAGCGCTCCCGGTTCGAGTCCCAGGAGGCGCTCCGCCAGCGCGGCATGGAGGAGACG
>JACQRN010000305.1 GCA_016206515.1 Planctomycetota bacterium
ATACAGGATCGCGTCGGAGGGGAGCCCTCGGACCATCAAACGTTTCTTGAGGACGGCGTCGCGGTGCGCGCCGACCCGTTCGGCGACGCGCTGGCTGGGGAGATTGCCTGTCGCGACGACGATCTCCAGGCGGTTCAGGGGGGTGTTCGCGAACGTCCAGGAAAGCAGCTGGCGCACCGCCTCCCGCGCGATGCCGCGGCCGGAGCGGGAGGTCCGGACCCAATAGCTGACGTTGCCGCATCGGTCTAACCGGTTGATGCGGTTCACCCCGCAGCCGCCGGCGTAGGTGCCGTCCGCGTCGAGGATCGCGAAATCGAGGAGGGAGCCGTCCAGGTGTCCGGCCCGGGCCTTCCGGATCCAGGCGGCGGCGTCTGCCGTCGAGTACTCGGCATGGCACCAGGGCATCCAGGGGGAGAGTTCCGCCATCGATTCCCGGACCGCCGCGCACTTGTCGGCGGCGTCGGTCTCCTCGTAAGGGCGCAGGGTCACGCCGCGAACTCGCGGACGGCTCCCTCGGGGGCCCGCTCCCACCATTCGCGGTGCGCCAGGTACCACTCGACCGTGTCGCGCAGGCCCTCCTCCAGGGGGATCTTCGGCGTCCACCCCAGCACCTCCCTCGCCCTGCTGGCGTCGGCGGTGTGCCGCATCACCTGGCCGGGACGGTCCGTCCCGCATTCGATCCGGACGTCGTGGTCCGGCAGGAGCGCCTGGAGGGTGCGCGCAATCCCGAGGATCGGGACGCTGCGCCCGCTCCCGATGTTGAACACCTTCCCCCGGACCCGGTCGAGCGGGGCCTCGATCGCCGTCAGAAGCGCGCGGCAGTGGTCGTGGACGCTGACCCAGTCCCGCTCGGCGGAGCCGTCGCCGTGGATCGTCAGCGGCCGGCCTCGGAGCGCCTCGGTGATGAAGTGGGGGATCACCTTCTCCGTGTGCTGCCTCGGCCCGTAGTTGTTGAACGGCCGGATGATCACGGCGGGGAGGCCGTACGTCACGACGTACGAATGGACCAGCCGGTCCGCCCCCGCCTTCGCCGCCGCATACGGGGAGCACGGCTGGAGGGGGTGGTTCTCGTCCATCCGGGGCACGAGGGCGGTGCCGTACACCTCCGACGTCGAGATGTGGACGAGCCGCTCGACCCCGAACCGCTGGCAGGCGGAGGTGACGCTCTGCGTGCCGAGGACGTCCGTCTCGAAGAAGACCCGGTTCTCCGCGATCGAGCGCGCCACGTGGCTTTCCGCGGCGAAGTGGACGACCACGTCCGCGTCCTGGACGCAGGGGTCGACGTCGGTAGGGTTGCGCACGTCCCCGCGGACGAACCGGATGCGCGGCGAAGGCGGGAGGTTGTCGCGCCTGCCGGCGTACGTCAGGGAGTCGAGGACCGTGATCTCCCACCCGGGGCGCCGCTCGATCAGGTGGCGGACGAAGTTGTTCCCGATGAACCCCGCGCCGCCCGTGACCAGAACCCTCCGGTCCTTGCTCATCGCTCCTCCCCCTTCGGCGATCGCAGGATCTCTCCCGACGCCGGTCCCTCGTTGAGCAGCAGGTCGATCGCGGACAGGTGCGAGGCGAACGCCCCGTGGAGCTGCCGGTATTCCGGGTGCCGGTACCCGTGGAAGTTCACCGCGACCTCCGCGCTTGCGAAGCGCGGCTCGTCGATGAACGAGCGGCCCGCTTCCCCCTCCAGGAAGAGGTCGGCCCCCGCCGCGCGGCAGATGTCGATCAGGCGGCCGTTGCGGTCCCCCGTCGCCTCCATTTCGGAGCTGAACCGCACCGGGGTGTCGATCCCAAACGCGCCGCGCAGGAGCTCCACGAGCGCCAGATCCAGGTCGATCAGGAAGCGGTGGGGACGCTCCAGGACCGTCGCCACCGCATCGAGCCACTCGCCCGCGTGCGGGGCGCGCGCGTACGCCTGCCGGAGAGTCTCGAGATGCTTGCGGCGCCAGTTCGACGACTCGTCGATCCGGACCTCGCGGACCGGCGGCTGACCGCTCGCGTGGACAGGGACGGTCAGCCACCGGACCCCCTGGGCGGTCTTGATCCGGTTGCGGTTGCGCCAGCCGAGCCGGTCGTACGGGGCGTCGTCGTAGTGCACGAAGAGGTCGGCGCGCGCCATCTGGTCGAAGTACCCCAGCCACGGCAGGTACCCCGGCTGCAGGATCACGACGGTCCGCCCGGCCGTCCGCGGGGCGGGGGGGGCGACCGCCAGCTCCAGGAGCGCGCGCGTCACTCGCCACCCCCTCCCGAGACGACCTCGACGATCCGGTTCCTGCGGGAGACTTCCGCGTTCTCCATCACCTTCCAGTAGTTGTGCGTCCACGAGCGGTACTTCCAGTCGGGGCAGCCGCGGCAGAGGGGGATGTCGCCCCCCTTCCCAGCCAGGTGCTGGCTCCGGTAGTACTCGAACACCTCCCCCTGCCAGACGGAGCGGATCGTCCTTTCCGCGACGTTCCCCAGGTCGGTCTTTCCCGCGATGTCGTACCCGCAGACCATCACGCGGCCCCGCGTGTCGATGTTGAGCCGTTCGAAGACGAACGGGCAGGGGGTGTCCTCCTCGAGGTACGGCGACGGGTCGGCCGAGCGCCCCGGGTCGTTGACGCTCCAGGTGAGGTACTTGCGGACGATCACATTGTCGACGCGCGCCTTCCAGAAGGCGGTCACCTCGTCGATGCGCCCCTCGATCGCCTTCTGGTTCACGACGCTCACCACGATCCGGGTGGGGGAGGCGGTCGCGTCGCGCCGGCGCATCGCGTACTCGACATGGCGCAGCAGCGTCTCCCACTTCAGCCCCTTGCGAACCACCGCGTAGGTCTCCGGGTCCGCGGCGTCCACGCTGAACTCGATCATGTCGGTCCCGCAGGCGAGCACGCGGTCGGCCCGCGCGGGGGTCAACAGCGACCCGTTGTTGATCACCCCGATCCTGGCGCCGACCGACTTGGCGTACTCGATCAGCTCCGTCATCCGCGGGTGGAGGAACGGCTCCCCGCCCCCCGTCAGGCGGATCAGCGAGCGGTAGGTCCCGCACTCGTCGGCGATCTTCCGGAACAGGCCGGGCTCGATGAGCATCGCCCCCTTGTAGTTCTTCCGGATCGACGAGTTCGTCGGGGTGTACGGGCAGTGGGGGCAGAGCGCGTTGCACGCGTAGGCGACCGCCAGGACGACCATCAGGGGGAACTCCTCGGCCCCCTCCTTGATCCCGAACTGCTCGGGCAGGTGCTGGACGGCCGGCTTGGGATGCGCGCTCGCGCTCATGCGGCCTCCTCGTGCCACGCCTGGAACATCATCAGGGACCAGACACGGTTCACCGTCCCGAGGTCGCCGCCCGGGAGCCGCTGCAGGAGCGCCTCCACCGCCGCGGGGCGGAACAGGCCGTGGCGCGCCAGGGCCGCCGGGGAGAGCATCTGGCGCGCGAACGGGACCATCGGCCCGGCGAGCCAGCGCTCCAGGGGGAGCACGAACCCCTCCTTCGGGCGGTCGATCAGGTCGTCCGGCAGGATCCCGCGCGCGGCCTGGCGCAGCACCGCCTTCGTCGTCCCGCCGTGGATCTTCCAGGCGCCGGGGATCGCGCGGGCGAGCTCGGCGATCCGGTGATCGAGGAACGGGACGCGCGTCTCGACGCCGTGTGCCATCGAGAGGCGGTCGGCGTAGGCGAGGACCTGGTCCGGCAGGAGTGTCTCGCAATCGGCGTGGAGCACCTCGTTGAGCGGGTCCGGCGAGGGGGAGGCATCTCGTGCGGCGGCGAACGCCTCCGAAAGGACCGGCGCGGTCTCGACGCCGCGCAGCGACTCGCGCAGGGGCGCGGCGTACAGGGCCCGCTTCTCGTCCTCGCCGAAGACACCGAGCCCCGCCCTCCACCGCGCGGAGTCCGGGTCGTACCGCTGGCGGACCTCCTCGGATGTCAGGCCGAGCACGCGGAGTTCCTGCCGCTCGGCGTCTGTCCATGTCATCCCCCCCTCGCGGGAGCGCTCGCCGTAGGCGGCGAGGGGGCCGGCGAGTCGGTGGGGGCGGTAGCTGCCGAACAGCTCGTCCGCGCCATCCCCCGACAGGACCACCTTCACGTGCCGACGGATGAGCGAGCAGAGGAACCAGGGGGAGGTGACCCCGGCGAACGGCTCGTCGAACGCCCGCGCGACCGGCCGCACCGATTCGGCGATGTCGCGCCATGCGATCCGGTGCTCGTGGTGCTCCGTGCCGAGCCGTCGCGACATCTCGCGGGCGAACGCCTCGTCCCCGGACTTGCCGGGGAGGTCGTCCTCGTAGACAAGGCTGAACGTCTTCAGCCTTCCCTGTGCGTGGCGGGAGGCGAGCGCGGTGATGAGCGACGAATCGAGCCCGCCGGAGAGCATCGTCCCGACCGGGACGTCCGAGGAGGTCATCTGCGCGCGGACCGACTCCTCCAGGAGGGCCCGCAGCTGTTCCGCGGCCTCCGTGGAGTTGTGGGGGCGGTCCGGGGAGGGGTGCAGCCGCCAATAACGGGAGAGCGTCGTGCGCCCGGAGCGGCGCACGAGCGCCTCGCCGGGCCTCAGGGCGCTCACGGACCGGTAGATCGTCCGCGGTGCGGGGATGTGCTTGAGGGTCAGGTAGTGGTGGAGCGCGACCGGGTCGATCTCGTGCGAGACCTCGGGGTGCGCCAGCACCGCCTTGATCTCGGACCCGTAGACGATCCCCGAGGGGATCTGGGCGTAGTACAGGGGTTTGATCCCGAGGCGGTCGCGCGCCAGCAGCAGCTTGCCGGCGCGCTCGTCGTGGAGCGCGATCGCGAACATGCCGATGAGCGGCAGGAGGAAGTCGTCCCCCTCCTCCTCATAGAGGTGGACCAGCGTCTCGGTGTCGGACTGGGAGGCGAACCGGTGGCCGCGCTCGAGGAGGCGCCCGCGCAGAGAGGTGTGGTTGTAGATCTCCCCGTTCAGGACCAGCCGCACCGCGCCGTCCTCGCTGGCGACGGGCTGGCGGCCCCCCTCGACGTCGACGATCGAGAGGCGCCGCGCCCCGAGCGACCCGCGCGGCGAGCTCCACGCCCCCTCATCGTCCGGCCCGCGGTGCGCGAGGGATCCGACCATGCGGCGCAGGACGCTGTCCCGAGCCTCCCCCGTGAAGCCGCAGATGCCGCACATGGCGCTGTGTCCCTCCGCCTAGACCCCGGCGACGGCCAGCGCCGGCTCGACGGCCGGCTTGTTGTGCTGGGCGGTCCCGCTGACCTGCCAGTCCTTGCACGAACGGCAGGGAGCCGGCAGATCCTCCCAGCGGCGCTCCATGTGGATTCTTTCCATCCTGCGGTGGGCGGTGTTCCAGAGCCCGTGGATCGTGGCGTTCTCCAGGTTGCCTGCCTTGAACTTCCCCTCGTAGTCGACCGCGCAGGCGACCATGTCGCCGTTCCAGTGGATCGCACAGGTGCGCAGCGCCCACCCGCAGGGATGGCGCCGCACCTGCTCGGAGAGGTTCGGGGCGTCGACCGCTCCTGTCCAGGTCAGCTTCTCGCGGGTCTTCACCTGGGCTCCGCGACCGATCCAGTACTCGCGGAACGCTCCGGCCTCGTGCTCGTTCTCGTCCATCATCGAGAATTGGCATTCGACGATCGGGGTGTGGCTGCCGCGTTCCCGCTTGATCTCCAGGAATCGGTTGACGTTCGCGTACACCTTCTCGTGGTCGGCGCCGGCGCGGACCTTCTCGAACACCTCCTTGCTGAATCCGTCGAGGGAGATGATGAACCGGTCGAGGCCGGAATCGATCAGCCACCAGCACGCCTCCTCGTCGAGGAGCGTGCCGTTGGTATTGAGGACGAGGTTCGTCAGCCCTTTCCGCTTCGCGTACTGGATCATGTAGAAGAGCCGGTACTTCAGGGTCAGCGCCTCGCCGTAGAAGGTCGGCCAAACTTCGGTGTGCGGCGCGCGTTGCGCGATCTCGTCGATGATCTTCCGCCAGAGCGGCATCTTCATCCATCCCTGCGGCCGCTCCATGATCCGGTGGGCGCAGTGCGAGCAGTGGATGTTGCACCCGGCGGTCGTTTCGAGGATCACCTGGGGCGGGAAGTCGGCGTACTGGAGCCTTTGCGAGACGCGATCGAGATGGGCCCCCTTCGATTCCGGATCGGACTTGTAGTGTTGGGTCACGATACCTCCCCTGGGTAGATCGTCAGCGGTGCAGGTTTACTTGAGTTCCCGGGGATCGTGCCTCAAGCCAGAAGGGAGGCCGGCTCGGATTCCGCTGCAGGGAACCTCCCCGGCGGCCGATCTCCCGTGTGGAATCGCCGTGCGGATGCGTCCGATCCGGGTGCTTCATCTGATCGACTCCCTCGGAGGAGGCGGGTCCGAGGAATGGGTGCGGGAGACCTGCCGGATCCTCGGCGCGGGGGGGGGCTTCCGTTTCGAGGTCGCGCACCTGCGCCGTCCCCGCACCCCGTTCTCCTACGAGTCGTCCCTGCGCGCGCTCGGCGTTCCGGTCCATTACCTGGGCGGGGTGCTCCTTCCCGCGCGGCTGGCGGCGTTTCTCGCCACGCGGCGGTTCGACGTCCTTCATGTCCATCTGTTCGCCTCCGCCCTGCTCGGGATCCCCCTGGCGCGCCTGGCGGGACACCGCCGGATCGTCTGCACGGTCCCGTGCCGCTGGGAGCAGACGCGCCGTGACTTCCCCTGGGTCTTCCCCGCCTACCGCCTGCTCGCGCCGTGGGTCGACCGGTTCCTGACCGCGCTCCCGGTCGAGGAGATCGTCCGCAAGTCCGGCGTCCCGCGCGGCAGGGTCGTCCCCTTCCGCGGATCGATCGACATCGCCCAGACCGAGGCGTCCTGCGAACAGGCGCGCCGTTCCCCGCCTCCCCTGTCGGAGTTGGCAGGTGGGGGGCCGGTCGTCCTCGGGACGGCGAGGTTCCATCCGGACAAGCGGCACGACCTGGCGGTCGAGGCGGCCGCGCGGCTCCGGACGGGCTTCCCGAACCTGCGATGGGTGCTTCTGGGGGACGGACCGGAACGGGAAGCGCTTCAGGCACGCGCTCGCCGCCTCGGTCTGGAGGGGACGGTCCTGTTCCCCGGCTTCCGGACGGATGTCGCCTCCTTTTGCGCTCACGCCGACCTGTATGTCCGGACCTCCTCCAACGAGGGGGTCAACCGCTCGCAGCTCACGGCGATGGCGTGCGCCCTCCCGATGGTCGGGGTGCGCAGCGGCGCGCCGGAGGGGGTCGAGGAGGGGATCAACGGAAGGCTCGTCGCGCCGGATCCGGACGCGATCGCCAGGGCGGTCGCGTCCATCCTGTCGGATCCGCCGTGCGCTCGCGCGATGGGGGCCGAATCGCTCCGGAGGGCGCGGGGCGAGGATGTCCATCACGCCACGGACGAATTCGCCAGCCTGTACCGTTCCCTTGCGTCAGAGATGCTGGCGACCCAGCGCCGCGCTGGGTCCGCGGTAGCCGCCGAGAACCTCCTCGCGCATCCGCCGGGGGAGCAGGAACAGCATCCCGTCGACGGAGGGGATCTCCTGATCGCAGGGGACGCATCGCGTCCCGGACAGCGCCGAGCGGCAGTCCGGGCAGGCTAGAAGCGGCCCGTCCGTGAGGCGGTCGACGTGCCTCGACCGCAGGCGCCAGCTGACGAAGGCGTCCCGGTCGCGCGGCAGCGTCCCGTCGTACGCGATCAGCGTCTCGACGAGGCGCCGCGCCAGCCGATGGGCGAGAAGGCGCAAGGGGCCGTTCAGGATCGCCTTGGGGAGCGCGGGGGTGGGCGGCCCCTTGCAGACGAGCAGCGCGGAACAGACGGCCGCCAGGAAGAAGGTGCGCTCGTGGAAGTAGTGCACCTCGGCTTCCACCTCGAAATCGGTCCGGACGAGCCCCTGCAGATCGGGGAGCGTGCGCAGGGACTGCAGGGTGCGCGCCTCGATCCGAGCCGCGGTGCTCCGTGCCGCGCGGCCCATCCCCAGGCGAGACAGGAGGCCCGGTAGCATCCAGGAGGCGGCCCAGGCGGTCGTGTTCTCGTTGGTGACGCACCGCTCGCCGATGCGCGACCACGCGGAAAGCGTCCGCTCCTTGTCGCTGACGTGGTGGAGGAGGTTGTTGCAGACGACGTACGCCGCCGTGGACGGCGCGACGGGCGGGTCCAGGGCGTCCGCGACGATCCGGTCCCGGATGTGCGGCAGATCCATGGTGTGGACGAGGCTGTAGGGGTTCAGTTCGAACGCGGTGACCTGCGCCCCGGGCGGGAAGATGCGCTCCGAGAAGGACCCCTCCCCGACCGCGAGCTCGACGACGGGGCCGGTCGGCGGCGCGCCGGGATCCGACGCCGGCAGGTGCCGGCGGAGGAAGGCGAGCTCCAGGGACTTGGCGATCGCCGGATACGGGTGCATCGGGTACTGGTCGAGGAAGGAGGCGGCGAGGCCGATCGCGTCGCGGTGCAGGTCCGGAAGCTCCTGCGTGCGCCGTGCGCGGCGCGCGAGCACGAGGACCAGCAGCGCCCCGTACAGGAGGAGAAGGGGGAGCATCGCGAGCCGCACGACGTCGGCGCCGACGCGCAGGAGGGCGGAAGATCCTCTTCGGAGCCACCGGGCGCCCCCTGGACGTTCCCGCAGCCCGATGCGCCGGATGAACGCCAGGTATCCGCGGTTGATCTCCCCGCTGGGCAAGGGGGTCTACGCCGCGCCAGCGCCCGCCTGCGCCGCGCGGAACTTCGCCCAGCGCGCCTTCTGGGCGCGGCGGATCGACGCGCGGCCGGCGGCCGACAGGATCCGCTTGCCCCTCTTCGCGGTCTTCGTCTTGCGCGCGACCTTCCGGCGTACGCGGCGGGCCTTGCGTCCTCCCCGGGCGGCCGTGCCGCCGAAGAGGGCCTGGAGCCGCCGCCGGGCGGCCTCGAGCCTGCGCTGCAGGGAGGAGGCGCGCCGCTCGAGCGCCTTGACCTTCTTGTGGGCCTTCCGGATTCTCGCGATCCTCGTGTCGATGCTCGCCGCTCTCGCCATGGAACCTCCGCTGGGTTAGAAGCGAGGGTATCTTAGAGGCGGGGTCGAGTTAGTCCAGGAGTAAGTTTGAGTTACCCGCAGAGCCGGACGGATCGAAGAGGAGTACTTCCGCCTCCTGCGCGGTGTGCAAAATCTCCTCCGCCTCCTCCCGCCTCAAATCCCATGGCCGCGAACTGGGTAAACGCGTGCGTTGAGGGATTGCGCAACAGGCTTACGATCGGGTATCGTGCGGACATGCGTTCGTGGGGCATGCGGCACGTCCCGGCGTCGGTCCTGCTCCTCCTCGCAGGCGGGTGCGCGCGCTACCAGGAGGCGGTCCCGGTCCCGGGCCCGGCCCCCGTAGCGCTGACGCAGCATCGGGCGGCGCCGTTCGGGGAGGCGGTGGAGACGGAGGGGTTCTTCGTCGGCTTCGGGCAGAGGTTGGCCCTGGCCGAGGAGGAATTGGCCGGGAGTTTCTCGTACGCGGGCCGGGAGTACCGGTTCCAGGTGGGGGCGGAGGTCCCCGCGAACCCGGCGCTGCGCCTCGATTCCGACGGGGATGGCGATCCCTCCAACGACGCCCCGCTTCCGGACTCCGCCTACCCGTCCCGTAGCGAGGGGTATCTGCAGGCGCTCATCGAACCGGTCCCGGGACAACCGCTGCGGCTCGTCTGCGTGTTCAAGGGGGGGCATTTCCGCGCGCTGCTGTGCGCGCGGTCCTCGTGGCGCGGGGAGGCCCATGTGGACGGAAGAACGGTGGGCGTCGTGGCG
>JACQRN010000301.1 GCA_016206515.1 Planctomycetota bacterium
ATCCCGCGTGGGGGACGGCGGTCGATCCCGCGACGGGCGCCCCCGTGCACATCCCCTCGACCGCGCCCCGCCCGTGGGTTTCCTTCGGCGAGGGGGGGCTGAACCTGTCCATGGGGTTCCACTTCGACAACCTCACCGCGGTGATGGTCGTGGTGGTCACGCTGATCTCCGCGCTCGTGCACCTCTACTCGACCGGGTACATGCACGAGGATCCGAAATACTCCCGCTACTTCGCGTACCTGTCGTGGTTCACGTTCGCGATGCTCGGGCTGGTCCTGTGCGACAACCTACTCGCCCTTTATATGTTCTGGGAATTGGTCGGGGTCGGTTCGTACCTCCTGATCGGGTTCTGGTTCGAGAAGGGCTCGGCGGCGAACGCCGCGAAGAAGGCGTTCGTCGTCAACCGCGTCGGCGACGTCGGGTTCTTCGTCGGGATCCTGATCCTCTGGACGCAGGTCGGGGAGCTCAACTACACGCGCCTGTTCGAGGAACTCCCCCTCGCGCTCGCCGATGGCCGGATCTCGCCGAGCCTCCTGACGATCGCGGGGGTGTGCCTGTTCTGCGGCGCGATCGGGAAGTCGGCGCAGTTTCCTCTTCACGTATGGCTCCCGGACGCGATGGAGGGGCCCACGCCAGTGAGCGCACTGATCCACGCCGCGACGATGGTCGCCGCCGGGGTCTACATGGTCGGGCGCCTCTTCCCGATCTTCACGCCCGATGCACTCCTGGTGGTGACGGCGGTAGGGACCTTCACGGCGGTCATCGCGGCAACGATCGCCCTGGTCCAGAACGACATCAAGAAGGTGCTGGCGTACTCGACCGTCTCGCAGCTGGGGTACATGATCGCCGCGCTCGGGATCGGGGCGTACACGGCGGGGCTGCTTCACCTGGTGACCCACGCGGCGTTCAAGGCGTGCATGTTCCTCGGGTCCGGATCGGTGATCCACGCGACCCATACGCAGGACATCCGCAAGATGGGGGGGCTCTGGCGCAAGATGCCCCTCACGGCGCTCACGTTCGCCACCGCGACTCTCTCGATCTGCGGCGTCGTCTTCTTCTCCGGGTACTACAGCAAGGACTGGATCCTCAAGGAGTCGCTGCTCTACGGCATGACGGGCCACCACCCTGCGGTGTGGCTCGTCCCGGCCGCCCTGTTCGGCACGGCGGGGATGACCGCCTTCTACATGGTGCGGCTCTACGCCCTGACGTTCCTCGGTCGCCCGCGCGACCCTCACGCCTACGACCACGCCCACGAGTCGCCGCCGGTGATGACGATGCCCCTGGTGCTCCTCGCCGTGCTGTCGTTCGCCTTCTGGTTCGAGATCCCCCTGACCGCCGGTCACGGCCCCGAGGCGCATGCCCCGCAGGGGCATGCGATCGAGGGGTGGTTCGCGTACCTGAACCCAGAACCTGTCTCCCTCGCGGTGCCGGTCGGTGCGCATCGGGCCCCGCGCCATGGCGAGGGGCTGGAAATGGAACACAAGGCCCACGAATGGACGATGCTCGGGGCGACCGCCCTGGTCTACCCGGCGATCGCGCTCGCCCTGTTCCTCTACCTGAAGGGGCAGGGGATCGTGGCGGGGCTCGCGCGGGCGTTCGCACCGCTCCACCGCTTCCTCGAGAACAAGTGGTATATCGACGAGCTGTACGCCGCGACGTGGGTCCGGGCTCTCCTGGCGTGGAACCGTCTGTGCGCCCTGTTCGACAAGCACGTCATCGACGGGGTGGTGAACGCCCTCGGCGAGACGCTCAAGCGCTCCGCGACGGCGAGCGGCGTCGTGGACAACGCGATCGTCGACGGCGCGGTGCGCGGGGTGGGCGCATGGACGGTTTTCACCGGAGCGGTCCTGCGCCTCGTGCAGACCGGCCGGATCCAGACGTATCTGTTCGTTCTCCTGGGCGGGGTGATCCTGATCCTGGGGTTCCAGCTGGTCGGGTGGGGGGCATGAGGGGGGGCGTGGCCGCATGATGATGGAACATCTCCTGACTTGGATGATCTTCGCTCCGCTGGCGGGGGCCGTGGCGCTTCTGTTCGTGCCGTCGCGCGAGAAGGCGGTGATCAAGACGCTCGCGGCGGTGACGGCGCTGGTCCCGATCGTCCTGTCGGTGCCGCTGTTCCTCCGGTTCGACCGCGCCGAGGCGGGAATGCAGTTCGTCGAGCATACGACCTGGATCCCGGACTACCACATCGAGTACTTCCTGGGGGTCGACGGGCTGTCGATCACGATGATCCTCCTGACGGCCGCCCTGGGGCTCATCTGCATCATCGCCTCTTGGGGAATCGATAAAGGGGTGAAGGGGTACTTCCCGCTCTTTCTCCTCCTGGAGTCCGGGATGATGGGCGTCTTCTGCGCGCTCGACTTCATCCTCTTCTATGTCTTTTGGGAGCTGATGCTCCTGCCGATGTACTTCCTGATCGGGATCTGGGGCGGGCCGCGGCGCGAGTACGCGGCGATCAAGTTCTTCCTCTACACGCTGGCCGGGTCGGTCTTGATGCTGCTGGTGATCCTCGCCTTCTACTGGAACAGCAGCGTGGCATTGGACGACGCGACCCGCGCGGATCTGGCGAGGGTCGGGTACACGGAAGGGCACTTCGCCGCCGCGCGCGCGGAGGGGGGATGGCGCTCCTTCGACCTGACGCGGTTGAGCGAGATGTCTCTCCTGCGGCATCGCATGAGGCAGTCGAAGGGAGAGATCCCGCTCGATGCCGCGGGCCCCGTCTCGGCGCGGACCGGGGCTCTTGCCGAGGAGGTGCAGACCCGGTACGGCAGGATCCCGCTCCCGGAGTGGCTCGGCGGGGACCTGATGCTCACCTTCCGGATGCTCCTGTTCCTGGGGTTGTTCATCGGATTCGCGATCAAGGTCCCGATCTTCCCGTTCCACACGTGGCTCCCGGACGCGCACGTCGAGGCGCCCACCGCCATCAGCGTGATCCTCGCCGGGGTTCTCCTGAAGATGGGGACGTACGGGATCCTGCGGATCTCGTATCCGCTCCTTCCCGCGGAGGCGGTCCTCTTCTGCGGGCCGCTGGCGCTCCTGGCGGTCGTGAACATGCTCTACGGCGCCTTCTGCGCGATGGCGCAGACGGATCTGAAGAAGCTCGTCGCCTACTCCTCGATCAGCCATATGGGGTACGTCTGCCTCGGGATGGCGGTCCTGACCCGGACCGGGCTCAACGGCGGGGTGCTCCAGATGTTCAACCACGGGACGATCACGGCGATGCTGTTCCTGCTGGTGGGGGTGATCTACGACCGAGCCCATCACCGCGACATCAACGGCTTCGGGGGGCTTGGGCTACGCGTGCCGATCTACACTGGGATCACGGCGATCGCCTTCTTCGCCTCGCTGGGGCTCCCGGGGCTCTCGGGTTTCTGGGGCGAGGCGTTTGTATTCCTGGGGACCTGGGAGGTGCCGGCGTTCCGGGGGTACGCCCTGGCGGGGGTGTTCGGGATCATCGTGACCGCCGCGTACCTCCTCTGGACCCTCCAGCGCGTCTTCATGGGGAAGCTCAACGAGAAGTACGCGACGCTGGAGGAGATCTCCGCGCGCGAGATGGCGACCCTGCTTCCGCTCCTGGTTGTGGTCATCGTCGTCGGGGTCTACCCGAACCCGGTCCTTTCCCTGATCCAGGCGTCGCTCAACGACATGTCGGACGTGTTCCTCTGGTTGCGCTCGCAGGGAGGGGTGTAGGGGCGCGATGGGAAATCTGGAATCCCTGTCCCGCTTCGCCCCGGAACTGGCGCTCTGCGGAACGCTCGCGTTCGTCCTCTTGCTGGACCTGTTCCTGAAGGGGCGGGAGAGGCCCCTGGCGTGGCTCCCGACCGCCGCAGGGATCTCCCTGGCGATCGCCCTGGCGCTGCGGACCGGCCCGGGCGGCGTGCCGCTGTTCGGCGGGATGATCGTCGACGATGCGCTCGGGTTCTTCTTCAAGATGATCTTCCTTATGTCGGCTCTCGGCGTGGTGCTCTACGCGCGCGATTCGCGCGACATCGCCCCCTCCTACACCGGTGAGTTTCACGTCTTCACGCTGGCGGTGACCCTCGGCCTGTTCTGGATGGCGACCGCCCGCGACATCGTGATGGTCTATCTCGCCGTGGAGATCGTGAGCATCACGTCGTACGTCCTGGCGGGGTTCGTCCGGAAGGACGTCCGCTCCGGCGAGGCGGCGCTCAAATACGTGATCTACGGCGGGGTGGCCAGCGGCGTGATGATCTTCGGGATCGCGATCCTCTACGGGCTCACCGGGAGCACCGATCTGGCCACGATCGGCGAGCGGCTGGCGAGCCCATCGCTCTCCGGGGAGGGGGCGCTCGGCGAGGGGCGGGGGTTCCTGATTGACGCCGCGCCGATCCTGTCGGCGTATGTCCTGGTCCTGGCGGGGATCGCGTTCAAGATGGCGGTCGCGCCGTTCCACATGTGGTGCCCGGACGTGTACGAGGGGGCGCCGACCGCGGTCACCGCGTTCCTGTCGGTGGGGCCGAAGGCCGCGGGGTTCGCCCTGCTGATGCGGTTCCTGATGAATGTCGCCCTCGTGCCGTCCGCGGAGGGGTGGGTCGCCCGCGGGGAGGCGACGGACCTCTCCGCGCTCCTGGCGCTCCTGTCGGTCCTGACGATGACGATCGGGAACCTCTCGGCGATCCGCCAGACGAACCTCAAGCGCCTCCTGGCGTTCTCGAGCATCGCGCACGCCGGGTACCTCCTGATGGGGTGCGTGATCGCGACCCGCGCCTCCTTCGAGGCGATGCTGTTCTACTTCGCCGTCTACGTCGTCATGAACCTCGGCGCATTCTTCACGATCATCCTGCTGGCGCGCCGGATCGGATCGGAGGATCTGCCGCAGTACGCGGGGGCCGGGTGGCGCTCGCCGGTCCTGGGCTCGGCGCTGGTGGTCTTTCTCGTGTCGCTCACGGGGCTGCCGCCTACCGGCGGCTTCATGGCGAAGTTCTGGCTCTTCTCGTCGCTGATCCGGTTCGAGGGGGGCGCCTGGACCTGGCTGGTGATGGTTGCCCTGGTCAACAGCGTGATTTCCCTGTTCTATTACTTTTCGATCGTGCGCGTGATATTCCTGCAAAGGCCCGCGGAGGGGGCCGGACCGATCCGCGCCGGGTGGCTGGCGCAGGCGGGGCTCGGGGGGATGGCCGCGCTGCTCGTCGTGCTCCAGGTCCGCTGGCAGCCGGTGATGGAGTGGGCGCAGGGGGCGCTGAAGTGAGGCTGACCTCCCTGCTGGATCCCCGGTCGATCGCGGTCCCGCTGCGCGCGCCGGATCGCGACGGCGCGATCGCGGAGCTGCTCGACGCGATCGTGCGGAGCGGTCACCTGGAGCCGTCCCTGCGCGAGTCCGCCCTGCGCGCGGTCCTGGCGCGGGAGCGCTCCCTCTCGACGGGCATGGAGCACGGGGTCGCGCTCCCCCACGGGGCGGTCGACGGCCTGGCCGCCCCGGTCTGCGCCATGGGGGTCCACCCGTCGGGCGTGCCGTTCTCCTCGCTCGACGGGTCGCCCGCGCGCCTGATCGTGCTCATGCTCCTGCCGCGCAACCACAACGGTCAGATCGCGACGCTCGCGGGGATCGCGCGGCTTCTCAACGACGCCCCGCTGCGCGGCCGCCTCCACGCGGCGTCCACGGCCTCCGAGATCCTTTCCACGCTCGGGACGGGTGAGGCGACGGAGGAGGCGCTGTCGTGAGCGATCCGTCGACGAGAGCAGGGAGCGGCGGCGCGCCCGATGCCCCCCCGTCTGCTGCGGGCGGATCCGGCCCGGCTGGATCCGCCGCGGGCGCGCAGGGCGAGCCCCGGCCGCGCCGCTGGGCGATCGCGGCATTGTGGCTCTACGTCGCGTCGCTGGCGTGGGTCACCGTCAACGAGATCTTCTGCCTCGACTCGCTCGATGTCCTCACGCCCGAGCTGCACCGCTGGGTCTACCGTCTCGTCGACGTGCATCGGAGCGACGTGATGTCGATCAGCGCTCTCAGTGATCTGCGCGCCGTCGCCCAGACCCTGCGCGACACGCTCGCGCGCACTCGCTACGAGCGCGTTCCCTCTCCCGACTCCCTCGAGGTTCGCATCGACCTGTTCCTGGAGAAGGGGCGGTTCAACCACCCGGAGGATGTTGCCTTTGTGAAGGGCGCCGTCGCGCAGGCGCGCGACATCGCGCGCGAGCGCCTCCTCGACATCGAAGAGTTCGCGACGCTCCCGATCCTGATCCGCTGGACGATGAAGGACCCCGACCCCGCGATCCGCCGCCTCGCCTCCGACCTCGTCTTCGAGATCTCCGAGAAGTGGGCCGAGGGGTCGAACTGGGACCTCTCCTACCGCGCCGACCGCTTCGGCTACGATCCCGACGCCGACCGCTCCGCGCGCGAGACCGCCCGGCGCAAGTGGGTCGCGTGGCTTAAGACTCTCGATCTTCCCTATAAGGGGATCATTCTGTAGTCCGAAGATTTCAGCGCCGCGCGGTCGTTCGGCGGCGTACGGGGGCTTGGCGCTGTCGTGTGCGCAGGGGGCCTCGCCCGCCGCGGAAGGGATTGCGCCAGCGAATCTGCGGGAACCGGGCGAAGTCCCCGTCGACGGTGAGGATCTCGTCGACGCCATGCTGCAGGGCGAGCGCGACGAGGCGGGCGTCGTAGACGAGGTTCCCGCGGACATCGCTCTCCAACAGGACACGTTCGAGGACCTCGCGGTGCCGCGGGGTCTCGGTGGCGAGCATCGCCGAGGGGGATTGCAGCAGGACCTCCAGCCACGCGAGCGCCTCCCGGGTGTCGGCGGGGGGGGAGAACACGCGCGGGTGCGTGACCACGCGCAGGAACTCGTGGAGGCTCGGCCAGAAAAGCGCGAAAGGTCCCGTTCCCTCCGCAAGCCTGTGCAGGAGCGCGATCCCCTCCTCGTGATGCATGGACCGGGAGTCGAAGGCGTAGACCAGGATGTTGGTGTCGAGTCCGATCACGTCCGGGGGATGCCGTCGAGGTAGTCGAGCAGCCAGTCCCGGCTGTCCAGCCTGACGCCAGGCAGGAGGTTTCCCTTGAATGTCGGGGGATTGAACCGGTACGGCTTCCCGCCGGGGCGACCTGCCTTCGCCAGCCCGATCCGCAACGCCTCGTTGATGACGTCCTTCAGCGAGCGCTGGGTCTCGGCCGCGCGCATCCGGGCGGCCTTGAAGAGGTCATCGGAAAGCGTCAAGGTGGTCCTCATGGGCATCATGATGCCTCATTCCGCGGACGATGTCAAACCGTCGGGGGGCGGGGATCCTTCCCCTCCCCCCGCACCCCCAGCCGCATACGGACCATGCCGAGGAGCACCCCGTCGGCGTACGCCTCGAGGGCGTAGTCGCCGGGCTCGGGCATCGGGAAGGGGGGGATCGTGATGACGAGCTCCGCGGTGGCGCGGGGGTCGCTCGCGCCGACCTTCATCGGCTGGCTCTGGAGGTGCACGCGCTGGTCCGCGAGGCCGATGAACTTCAGCGAGACCTGCGCCTCGCCGTACAGCTCGCGCAGCGCCAGGTACGCGTAGGTCGCGGTCGCGAACTGCGTCGGGTACTTGTCCGCCCAGAGCTGGTTGAAGGTGCCGGCGATCACCTTCTTGCCGGTGTGCGCGTCGGTGTAGACGTGGTCGGCGAGCACGAATGCCTGCAGGACCGGCGGTGTCTTCTCGACTCCGTCCATGCCCCTACCCCCTTCGGAATTCGTCGCGCAGCTGACCGGAGAGGTCCTGCAGAGACCGGCTGACGACCCGCACGTCCGCCAGGATCGCCATGTAGTTGGTGTCGCCGACCCAGCGCGGCACCAGGTGCAGGTGCAGGTGGTCCTTCAGACCCGCCCCCGCCGCCTTCCCGATGTTCAGGCCGACGTTGTGCCCCTGCGCCTTGAGGAGCTTCGTGAGCGCCCGCGAGCATCGCCGCGCCAGTCGCATCAGGGCGAGCATTTCGCCGTCGGCGAGCTCATCGAGGGTCGCCTTGTGTCCCGTGGGGGCCACCATGAGGTGCCCGTGGCTGTACGGGAACCGGTTGAGGATCACGAACGCCTCCGCCTCGCGGTGCACCACGAGGGAGTCGGGCGCGTCGGGTGAGCGGACCGCGTCGCAGAGGAAGCACCCCTTCTGCTCGTCGATCCCCTTGATGTAATCGAGACGCCAGGGGGCCCAGAGGTTCTTTCTCATAGTGGTATTGCACATCGCTCGGACATCCTGTCCTCGCGACGTGCGTCTGCATCGCTCGGCGCCATGGGGCGCCTCGCGATGCAAGGGCCGGCCCTCCATGGCCGACCGGCCTGATGGAACTCGATCACCTTGCCCTCCGAAGAAGCGGCTCGGGGTCGATCGGGGTGTCGTTACGGTACACGCAGAACCGTAGGAGCGGGGCGGTGGCCCGGCCGCTCTCGCCGACCGCGCCGAGGCGCTCCCCCGCCGCGACGGTCTGGCCGACGCGGACCACGACCTCGGACAGGTGCGCGTAGAGCGACTGCGTGTCGCCATGGTCGACGATCACCGTCTGCCCGAGCGTGAACAGGTCGGTCTCCGAGAGGACCACGCGCCCCGCGCGCCAGGCGACGACCGCTTCCCCCTTCGCGGCGGCGATCTCGATCCCGGGGAACGGGGTGTCGTCCCGCCACGCGCCGAACCGGGTCCGGACCGTTCCGCGGACCGGCCAGCACGGGCCGCTCCCCGCGCCGGGGGCCGGGGCTGGCGTGGGGCGCGGGGCGTCCGGCCCGGCATGCGGCACGGGGTGCCCGGGGGGGTGCGGTTCACCGACCGCGCCGCGCGGAAGCCGCAGGACCGTCCCGGGCGTCAGGCGCGCCGCCGGCAGCCGGTTGATCCGGACGATCTCCGAGATCCTCACCCCGGACCGTCTTTGCAGCGCCATCAGCGTGTCCCCCTCCCGGACCGTGTACGCGTCGGTGGGCGGTTCGACGGGCGCCCCGGCGCCTCCGCAGCAGCCCCCCGCCGCCAGGACAAGCGACGCCGCCAGGGCGATCCGTGCCAGGGGGGGCGGCGCCGGGCTGCGCATCCGGCGGATTGTATAGGATGGGGTCGTGGACGCCGCCGTCGGAGAGCCGACCCCCGACGTGTCGGTGCTGATCCCCACCTACCGGGAGGCCCTGACGATCGGCCCGGTCGTCCGGGAGCTCCGCGCCGCCCTGGAGTCCGCCGGAATATCGCACGAGGTTCTGGTGCTCGACGACGCCTCGGACGACGGCACGGCCGCCGAAGCCGATCGCGCGATCGGGGGGGCGGGCCGCGTCGTGCACCGGTCCGGCCCGCGGAGCCTGGCGGCCGCGGTGCGGGACGGGTTCGCCGCGGCGCGCGCGCGCTGCGCGGTGGTCATGGATGCCGACGGAAGCCACCCGCCGACGGAGGTCCCATCC
>JACQRN010000300.1 GCA_016206515.1 Planctomycetota bacterium
CTCCTGATCGACCCGCGGCGCGGCGCGCGCCGGTCGGTCGAGGTCCCGCCGCTGGACATGGACCCTTCGCTCGGCCCGTGGGGGCCTCGCTCAGGGTAAGTCGCGCCTCTTGAAACAGTAGAGGAGGCGCGACTTACATTACCGACCCCGGCGAGGCCGGGGCGGTCCGGACCCATAGGGCGCTCCACGCCCACGCGGAGAGGAGCGCGAGGATCGCGGCGAAGACGGTGGACGTCCCGTCCTCCCCGGTTCCCGCAGCGGCGAGGCACGCGATCGCGACGAGCGCGCCCACGACGACGAGCCCCCAGAAGCGGCGGCTCTCCGCCCCGGCCGTCCGGATCTTCCGAACGAGGGACAGCCGCCGATGCGGCACGACCATCCCGCGCCGCATCGCGAGGACGACGGAAAAAAGGTGGCCGAGAAGCCCGCCCCACAGGGCGAACCGGAGGAACCCCCTCTCCGTCTGCACGGGGAGGGACCCGAACGCCAGCCCCGTCAGGAGCAGGAACGCGGCGCCGGCCACGAAACCGTGCGACACGAGGAGGAGCGCGCCGACCGACCGGTCCTGCCGGACGAGAGCACCCTCCCCCTCCGCGCCCGACGGGCAGCACAGGAACGTGGAATAGCACGCCGTCAGGAGCGCGACGCATGCGACGGGGATCGTCAACAGGGCCAGCAGCCACGCCCATCCCACCAGGGCGGCGAACGCCCAGAGCAGACCGACGAGCGCCTGCGCCGCCAGGATCCACGCGCCCCGGACCTGCCACGACTCCAGGTCCGCGTACCCCAGCAGGAACAGGACCCGCCGGGGAAGCCGCCACGACCCCGCCAAGGTCATGGCCGAGAGGACCGTCAGGCCGACCCCGATGAGCGCACCGCCCCAGGAGAGGAACGCCGATTCCCCCAGCCCGGAGAATCCCGCGATCACGATCAGGAGAAGCACGCCGGATGCGACGCCCTTCACAAGGAGATAGAGCGCCGAGGAGTCCCCCCACGGGCCTTCCGGCATCCCATCCGCCGGGAGCGGACACGGGGCGGCTCCCACCGCAGGACCACGCGCCGCACGGGGTTGCGCGGGAGCCTCTCCGAGACTCGATTCCATGAACGGGACAGCATACCTTGCCCCGACAGGTCGGCAAGATCCGCGTAGATCGGCAAAGTCCAATCAATTAGCGCGGCACTAGATCGAAAAGGCGGCCACTTTCGATCACTCCTTCGTCCCGCGGTGCCGGTGCGGGGAGCGTGATCCTCACGGGAGAAACCGACGTTTGGAACCATCTCTGCCAGGCGGCACGCGCGGATCCCTTCGACGGTTCCCCCGGCCCGTCGAAGGGATCGAAGCCGTGCCGTTCCCCCGAGAGGGCAGAGAGCCATCCCCCGCACCATGCGCGGCGCGCGAGACTGTCCGTTTGGAGCCCCGCCAGCAATGCGTCCACGGCCTGTGGAGCGCCTGCGGCCAGGAGGGTCTGATACGCTATCGCGGCGGCGATCTCATCCTCGCCGGAGACTTCCCGGAGGAGGTACTCGATACCATCATTTTCGCCGGCCTGCGCCAGGGCGAAAGCCGCCGCACAACAGACCTCCGGATACGGAGAGGCCATCCCCCTTCGCAAGAGTGCGCCCCGCCGCGGCTCGGCCTCCTCCGCCGCCGCCAGGACGGCGACCACAAGGGTCTCGGGATCCGTTTCCTTGAGGATGCGCCGGGATTGCTCCGCGATCTCCGGGTCCGCGTCGTCGCGATTTCCCCAAAGCATCGGCGCGGCGATCTCGCGCAGGGCCAGGAGCTCGTCGGCAGAGGCGGCGCGAGTCGCGAAATCTCCGCTTCCGAGGTTCTTGATCCTGTCGCGGACGAGCGCCATCTGTTCCCCGGTCGCAGACAATCCGCCGAGATGAATAACCGCGTCGCGCGCGCCCACGCGGGACAGGGCCGAGAGTATGGCCGTTCGTTCCTTGGCCGGGCGTGTCTGCGGGAACCGCCCTGCCAGATCGTCCCGGCAAAGATCCGGGTAGAGTTCCGCCATCGTCGCGATCGCCTCGCGGCGGAGCGTGGCCAAGTACTCGTCCTCCGGCGCATCCGCCAGGGCGAGGCGAAGAATTTGCATCCCTCTCTCCGAACCGGGGCGCACGACGCGAAGGGCCCGGATGGCGTGGATCCGATGGAAGCTGGAGGGAACTCCCGCATCGGCAGGATTAAGCGGCGGATCCCGGAGAACGCGTCCAATGCGATCCACCGTGGACAGGGATGCGCATAGGCTCACGAACTGTCCCTCGTCTCCTATGCGAATACTTCCGATACGGAGCAGATAGTCCCGTAGAGTCGGCGTGTAGCCGAGTGTCGAGACGGACTCCAGGGTGTTGCGCAGGGGGCTCTCCTCGAGGAGCCTTCGGATCTTCCCCCGCACCGCCGTCATGGCCCCATCCGCGTCCTGCGCGAAGATGTGGTCCAGGATCGCGATCAAGCCCGGGCCGGCGGATACCTCCGGCGGCAAGGCTTCCAGAAGTTCGGCGTCGATCAGACCGAGGTCGAGGCGCGCGTCCATGACCCACTCCCCAAAGATCGGCAGGGCGCGAAGCATGTTTTCGGCATCCTTGTCCCCGCACCGGATCATCGCCCACGCCAGAACCGCGCCCGGCGTCGGGTTCAGAGCGTCTTTCAACCCCATGTAACGGTCCCACGCGCGGTCGCTCGCACCCTCCCCGGGCTCCGGCGGCAGGGATCTCCATTCGCTCCACTCCTTGCGAAGCAGGGGAAGACAGGATGGATCCCCGATCTCCCCGAGGGTCCGTGCCGTTGCGACCCGGGTCGGTTCGTAGCCGTCGTTCAAAAGTCTTTCCGCCAGGAGCAGCCCCCTTTCGTCGCGATGGCATGCGAGCACCTTCAGCAGGGATGGGCCATCGCCCCAGGAGAGGGATTCGGCTGCGGCCTCGCCGACGGCGATCTGTTCCCAGACCGCGTCCACGGCGCGCGCCATTTTTTCCTGGAGTCCCGCGCGTTCCCCCTCGGGCGTGAGGGTGTACCGGGCGACGAGCAGAGGGATGCTGGGCTGGTCCAGAAGGGCCTGATCGAGAGTTGCGAGCGCACCCGGATCACCCAGGGCATGAAGGGATGACAGGTAGTTGGACAGCGCGTACGCATCCCGTTCCTCCTTCCCGAGGCGCGACCGGAGAGCGGCGATGACGGAGGGGTCCCTCGTTCCGATGGCCAGGAAACAGTCGATGACCTGGCCGATCAGGGTTCTCCGATCGCTCGGCGTCTTCTCGTCGTCATCACAACGGGAAAGCACACCTTGCATGAATGGAAGGAGCATCGGATCCCTCGTGCGCGCCATCGCCATCAGAAGTTGCCGCCTCGCATCCGGCTCGGATTCGTGTTCGTACAGCAGGACGAGGTGCGGCGCGGCGCGCTCTCCGAGGAGATTGAGAATCCCGTCGATGCACGCCCACTTCCTGATCCCGAACTCCTCGCCTTCGTAGTTCAGATAGCCGTTCACCAGGCCGGGGACTGTCGGGTCGATGCCATGTTGCGCCACATATTCCAAGGGATCGCTGTAGGTGCGCGAGGTTCGCGGGCGCTCTCCCGATCCGAACAACCCCTGTCCACCCGCCTCGGAATCATCGAGGTTGCCCCCCCCAGGATGCTGGCCGGCGGGGGCGAACGGATAGGGCGCCGGGTCTGACGATCTCTCCAAGGCACACCTCTCCGAGTTTCCCGCCCCCGGATCGCGGGGAAGGAGGAAGACGACCCCGATCGCGGCGGCGACTCCAGCGGCGGCCAGGGATCGTCGAGGCCACACGCGCATTCGGCGGACCGGTTCGCTCCCCTCGGCGATCCGTCGGGCCGTCTCCAGGACCGCGGCGGGAACCGCCGCGGCGTCACCTCCGAGTGCCGCGGGCACGAGTGCCGCGGGCACGAGTGCCATAGGCAGGAGACGATCCAGATCCTCGTACGCGTCCGCGCGCTCCTGGCATGGCGCGCACGCCTGGATGTGCCGGGCTGTCGTCTCCTTCTCGTCCGACGTCCGGTCCCCTGGCGCGACGGCGAGAAACGACAGGACCGCCTCGCACGCGGTCGGGACGTGTCCGGATCGCATTGGGTTGTCGTGGGTCATGGCCGTTCCTCCTCCTGGAGCGTCATCAAGAGAGCCTGGCGAGCCTCCGTCAGACGGCTGCGCACGCGCGCATGGGAGATCCGCAATGTGGCCGCCATCTCTTCCCCGGAAACCCCTTCCAGATAGCGAAGGACCACCACCTCTCGAAGCGCGTCCGGCAGGCCGGCGATCCCCACTCGAAGGCGAGCGATCTTCTCCTCTTGTTCCATGGCGTCTCCGGGCCGCAGGGCCTTGTCATCCCTCACGTCGTTCCGGGCGGGATCCGCTCCCGAGGGGGCGGTACGCCGGGAGCGCGACTGCCGGAAGACGTTGCGCCGCAAGATCGCATAGAGCCACGTGTACAGGTCCGATCGCCCGTCGAACCTGTCCAGCGCCCTGCATGCCTCCAGGAGACTCTCCTGCGTCATGTCCGAAGCGGTCTCCTCGTCGAACCGCAGCATCGCGCACGCGGCGCGGAACAGGCGGGGCGCGCAGAGAGCCAACCGCTGGCGCAGGGGAGCGTGTTCCGGCAGTTCCTGGCGTTCCAGTTTGCAAACCTCCTGTCACTCGATCTTAGAGGCCGTCCGCGGAAGGATGTTCGGCGAAATCCGAAGATACGATACGTCCCGTGGAGAAACCCCGCGCCACACCCTCCGGGATCCCCGTCGAGGCGGTCTACGGCCCGGACGCCCTGATGCACGAGCCGCTCCCCGGCGCGTTCCCGTTCACGCGCGGCGTCCACCCCGACATGTACCGGGGCAAGCCGTGGACGCTGCGCCAGTACGCGGGGTACACC
>JACQRN010000294.1 GCA_016206515.1 Planctomycetota bacterium
CCGCCGCCGACATCGGCGTCTCTGAGTCGCTCCTGTACAAGTGGACGGAGAATCCCGCCGGGACGGACGCCAGCGGCATGGTTTCCCCGCTCGCCCGCCTCGCCCAGATCCTCCTGGCGATCCCGGACGCGGATCTGGCCAACTGGATCTGCCGCCACGCCGGGGGGTTCTTCGTCCCGAACCCGCCGGCGCCCGCAGGCCCCTCGCCGGTCCTCCAGAGCATCCGGACGATGGTGCGCGAGTTCTCGGAGCTCCTCGATACGGTGACCGAATCGATCGAGAACGACGGGAAGATCGACGAAGGGGAGGCCCGGCGGATCCGCACTTCCTGGGAGGATCTCAAGCGGCACATGGAGCAGTTCTCGATCGCCTGCGAGAGCGGGCGGTACCAGAGGGGACGGTAAGAACCGGGACGTCGCGTACCGCGCGAAGCGCGAGGCGTACAGGGGGGCCAGACGCATCGCGCAGGACGGCGCGCAGGGGGGAGTAAGACAGGTTCTTACAGCCGCGCCACTCCCGTCAGGAAGGGGTTCGTCCTCCGCTCGCGGCCGATGGTCGTGTCCGGCCCGTGGCCGCTGTGCACGACCGTGTCGTCGGGGAGTGGCAGCAGCCTCGTCCGGATCGATCGCATCAGCGCAGGGGACGACCCGCCGGGGAAGTCGGTGCGGCCGATCGAGCCCGCGAACAGGACGTCCCCGACGAACACCTCGCCATCCCCCAGGAAGCAGACGCCCCCCGGCGTGTGGCCCGGCGTGTGGATCGCCGTCAGGCGGAAAGCGCCAGCCTCGAAGCGGTCCCCGTCGGCGATGTCGCGGTCGGGGATCGGCGTCTCGTCGAGCCGGATCCCGTACATCGCCGCGGAGTCCCTCGCCGCGTCGATCCAGTAGCGGTCCTCGGGATGCAGATGGAACGGGACGCGGAAGCGCCGCCGGACCCCCGCGACCCCCTGGATGTGGTCGATATGCGCGTGGGTGTTCAGGACCGCCTTCGGCTTCATGCCGACGCGCTCGATCTCCTGGCAGATCTCGTCCACCCCCTCCCCCGGGTCGAGGACGAACCCCTCGCGCGTGGCCGCATCCCAGACAAGCCAGCAGTTCTCCTGGAAGGCGCCGGTGGTGATGACGGAGATGTTCATGAGTTCATGAGGGACAGACACCAATTAAAAATGTGGAAAACTCGCACGGTCGCACAAGCACAGCGGTGACTACACGATCACAATCGCGTTTATCCACAAAAATAATTGGTGTCTGTCCCCATTTTACAGAAATGCCAGCAGACGCCGTTCGACCGTATGATCGGCGAGGACGCGCTGGCGCCCGCACACGGCGACGGCGCGGGCGCGCGCGGGATCGGCGAGGGCCGCCTCGACCTTCTCACGGAGTTCCTCGCGCGTCCGGAACGTTTCGACCTCCTCGCCGGGGACGAGAAGCCCCTCGATCGCGGGGGTGTCGTTTGTCAGGACGAAACCGCCCGCGGCCAGAACCTCGAACACGCGCGGCGGGACGACGTCGCCGGCGTAGAAGCGAGTGAGGTTCAGGTTCACGTCCGTCCGGCGGTAGACATTCGGGAGCTCCCGCTCGGAGTCGATGCGCCCCCCGTACACGAGGGTCCCGGACAGGACGTCCCTCCAATCCTCCGTCCCGTGCACCGTCACCGCGATCCCCTGGAGCGCGCGGACCGCCTCGATGCGCTCGCGCGACGCCGCCTCCTTGGCGAGCCCCATCAGGAAGGTCCGCTTCTCGGGGGTCCACTCCGGCGCGATCACGGTGAGGCCCAGGCGACGCTCCTCCTCTTCAAGGAGCGACTTCATCCGGAACGATGAGACATCCGCGAGCTGCCGCTCGACGACCGCGTCGCAGAGCGAAAGCGTCGTGGCGCTGTATCCGGTCGCATCTTGACCGGAGGCCACCCGGGCACGGAGCTGCGAGCGGATGACAGCGAACTCGTTCGTCTCGCGCAGCAGCGACGTTCCCACAAAGGAGACCGGGTAGCGCTTCCCGGGAGGGTTCCCCGGGCAGAAACGGGAGGCGTTCGCGCCGGCGGGAAGGAGGAACACCTCGCGCGCGGCAGACCGCCGGTACAGATCGACCTGCACCGGGTCGTACGATCCGACCTGGCAGTGCGGCCCCAGGGCGTCGAGGTCGTCCGGGACCTTCCGCCAGTTGACCAGGGGGTCGAGGATCCAGGCGAGGTAGCGGCATCCCAGACGTCCGCACGCGCGCGCGTAGGCGGCGTGGACGTTGACCGAGAAGACCGCGTCCGCCCCAAACCCCTTGGCGGCAGCCTCGACCACGGAGGGTTCCTCCCCGACGGTGCCGACTTCGCACCCGAGGGAGCGGAACGCCGCGGCGCAGTCGGAGGCGGGCAGGCCGTGGCGGACGACGAGAATGCGGGCGGGAGAGGACATCGAGATTCGCGAAGCGTGCCGCGTACAGCGTACAGCAGTCGGGAACCCCCGTAGACTCCGCGTCTCGTACCCGCTGTACGCTTCGCGCTTCGCGCTGTACGCGTGTGTCCGGTTACTTCGTCATCCCCAGCGCCTTGCGGGCGGCCGCGAGGATCTTCGCCGTGGCCACCTCCAGGGGCTCCAGGATCGTCACGCCGGCGGCGCGCGCGTGCCCACCCCCGCCGAATGGCTTCAGGAGCGCCGCGACGTCCACCGCCCCGCGGGAGCGGAGACTCACCTTGATCCGGCCCGGACCGACCTCCTTGACCAGCATCGAGATCTCGGCATCCCGGAGGGTTCGAACGACATCGATGAACCCCTCGGTCTCCTCCTCGGTCAGGCGGCGGTCGTCGAGCATCTTGCGGGTCACGGTGATCCAGGCGAGGCGGCCGTCCGCGTCGGTCTTCAGACCCCGCAGCGCGTCGGCCAGCATCCGCAGGCGCGCCTCGCTCGATGCCTCGTAGATCCGCCGGTACACCTCGTACGGCTCGACGCCGAGATCCACCAGGTGCGCGCCGAGGCGGTGCGTGAACCCGGTGGTGTTCGAGTAGCGGAACGAGCCGGTGTCGGTCGTGATCGCAACAAACAGGGGAATCGCGACCTCCTTCGTCACCGCCCCTCCCATGGCGCCGATCAGGTCGTAGACCATCTCGCCGACCGCGGCGGCTCCGAGATCGACGATGTCGATGGGAGGCCTCTCTCCGTTGAGAGGGTGGTGGTCGATCCCGATGAGGACGCCGCGACGTTCGCGGACCGGCGGCGTCAGGTCGTCGAGCCGCGCGAGGTTCGCGTAGTCGAAGACGAGGATCGCGTCGGCGCCCCGCACGAACGACCCGTGGCGCGCCGGGTCGTAGATCTCGATCTCCCCCTCGTCGTACATCCACCGGTAGTTCTGGGGGATGATCCCGCAGTTGATGCAGCGCGCGTCCTTTCCGAGGGAGCGCAGGAAGCGCGCCGTCGCCAGCTCCGACCCCAGGACATCCCCGTCCGGGTAGGAATGCCCGGTCAGGACGAACCGCTCGCCGCGCCGCAGGATGTCGACGACCGGCGCCCAATCGATGCGTCCGGAAGGAGGAACCTGCGCGGGATGCGCCGACGCGCGTGAAATCCCGCGGCGGGGGCGTGACGCGCGGACGCGCCGGGGTGCCTTCTTCGTCACGGCCTGTCGGGGTGCCATGCTTGGCGCTGCGGGGCGGCCAATCTACCCGCTTGCCCGGGGGGTGCGGAAGGCGAATTCAAACCTGGGGCCGAACGCGGCGGGATGGAGGATCGCGCAGGACCAGGAGGAGAATCACCGCGAACCGCAAGGTCACGCCCAGACCGAACTTGCTGCGCCCTGCCCGGCGCCTCCGGAACCGGTACGGGACCTCCCGGACCCGAGCCTCGCCCTCCCAGATGCACAAAAGGTCGAACAGGACCTTGAACCCGCTGTCGCGCAGACGCGAAACGGGGACGCCTGCGCGCCGGACCGCGAAAAAACCGGACCCCGCGTCGGCCAACCCCGTGACGCGCCGGCTCAAGGAGGCCCCTGCGAGTGAGATCCACCGGCGCAAGGGGGAGTCCCAATCGCTCCCGCCCCCCGGCATATACCGGGTCCCCACCGAGATGTCGACGACTCCGTCCAGGACGGCACGGACGAGGGACGGGACCTCCTCCGGCGGGTGACTCCCGTCGGCGTCCATGACGACCGCGCAGCGCGCGCGCGCCGTGGCGAACCCGTCCCGCACCGCGGCCGCCAGGCTCCGCGGGCCGGATCGGCGCACGACACGGCCCGCCCCCCCGATCGCGCGCTCGGCTTCGGCGGCCGTGCCGTCGTCCGAGGCGTCATCGAGGACCAGGACCTCGTGCGACATCCCGGCGGACTCCAGGGCGGCTCGGACCTCCCGGACGACCGGGCCGATC
>JACQRN010000310.1 GCA_016206515.1 Planctomycetota bacterium
CCCTGGAGGATCCCCTGGGTCCCGATGTAGATCCAGCTCCCGGCCGTCATCTGGCCGAACATGGTCAGCCCCTGCGCCTCGAGCGACCGGAAATTCTCGGGGGTCGCCCAGGCGGGGACGAGCATCGCGTTGGAGATCAGCACCCGGGGGGCCATCGGGTGCGTGCGGTAGATCCCCGCAGCGCGGCCCGACTGGACGCAGAGGGTCTCGTCCTCGCGCAGGGACTCCAGCGCCGAGACGATCGCGTCGTAATCCTCCCACGACCGCGCCGCGCGGCCGGTCCCGCCGTACACAACGAGGTCCTGCGGCCGCTCGGCGACCTCCGGGTCGAGGTTGTTCATCAGCATCCGCAAGGGCGCCTCGGTCTGCCAGGAACGCGCCCGCAACACGTTTCCACGCGGGGCGCGCACGATACGGGGTCCGCCGGTCACGCCATCAGTGTAGGAGCCACGACATTCCCCTGTCTCCTGACTCCTGTCTCCTGTCTCCTGACGATTCTCCCTTCCCGTATACTGCCTCCCCGTGGTCCGCTTCCGCTTCCGCCCGAAGAAGGCGCTTCCCGACGGCCTGTGGCTGAAGTGCGAGGGGTGCGCCGAGACCGTCTACAAGAAGGAACTCGACGCCAACCAGAAGGTGTGCCCGAAGTGCGAGTACCACTTCCCGATGACGGCGCCGGAGCGGATCGCGTCGCTCCTGGACCCCGACTCCTTCGCCCCATGGTTCGAGTCGGTCCGACCGGCCGACCCGTTGAACTTCCGCGCGCTGAAGGGGTACGCGGAGCAGCTCGCGGAGGCGCAGGCGCGCACGGGGCTCTCCGACGCGATCGTCGTCGGGAGCGGCCGGATCGACGGCTCCTCGCTCGCCTTCTCCTGCACCGACTCGCGGTTCCTGATGGGGAGCATGGGGTCCGCGGTCGGGGAGAAGTTCACGCGCCTCGTCGAGCGCGCCACGAAGGAGGGGCTGCCGGTCGTGTCGGTCTCCGGATCCGGGGGCGGCGCGCGGATGCACGAGTCGTCCCTGTCGCTGATGCAGATGGTGAAGGTCTCCGCGGCGCTGCGCCGCCACAGCGCGCGCGGCGGCTTCTTCCTGTCGATCCTGACGCATCCGACCATGGGGGGCGTCCTGGCGAGCTTCGCGTCCTTGGGCGACATCGTGATCGCCGAACCGCGGGCGCTGCTGGGATTCACCGGGCCCCGGGTGATCCGCGAGACGATCCGCCAGAGCCTCCCGGAGGGGTTCCAGTCCTCCGAATTCATGCTCGACCACGGGCTGGTGGACAAGATCGTCCCGCGCCCCCATCTGCGCGCCACGGTGCGACAGTTCCTTGAGTACTGCGCCCACGCCTCGTAGCGCGGCCGGGCCGGCCTCCGCGAGCCTCCCTGCCTGGATGGCCTACCTCGTCCTTCCCGCGATGGCGGCGCTCCCGGCCCCCCTTCGTGTGCTCGCGTGGCCCGCCTGGATCCTCTGGACCGCGCACGCCTTCGGCGGGCTCCTGGACACATGGCGCGGTCAGGCGCCACGGGACTGGATCCGGCGGCCGGAGCACCTCTGGTGGGCCTGGGCGCTCCTGCTGACCGTGCTGGCCGGGGCGCGGGCGGGCGTTTCCCTGAACCCCACGCAGGACCCGAACCCCGCCCGCGCGCTTCCCGTCCTGTTGGCCATGACCGCGTTCCTCTCCCTTCGGAGCGACGGGGCGCCCCGCGCAGAGTGCCGCCTCGCCCTCGCAGCGGGGTGCTCGATCGCCCTCTGGGGAACCGCGCCGGAGGAGTCCCCCTTCCTCTCGTCGAACGCCCTGTGGGGTTCCGCGATCCTGTTCGTGGCGATCCACGAGGCCGCGCCGACCGCGCTCGGGCTCGCCTGGGCCGGCCTCGGGATCCACGCCCTCGGCTGGTCCGTGCTGGCCGACCCGGCGCACCCTTCCGCCGCGGCGCTGGCCCTGTGCGCAGGGGCTTGGATGCGGCGGCGGTCCGGGACGGGGGTCCGGACGGCGCTCCCGCGCGCGGCTGCGCTCGCCCTCCTGGCGGGCGTCCTGCTCCTGCACCCCCCCACGCGAGCGCGGACGGTCGAGGGGCTCGGCCGGTGCGCCAACGCCTGCCGCTCCGCCTGGATGCACCGTCTCCTCGGGGCCGGGCCGGGACAGTTCGAGATGGCGTATGCCGAGGTGCGCGCCGCGTTCCGTCCGGACGACGCGCCCCTGGGCGGACGGCTCGCGGGGCCCGGACTGGAACTCCTGCAGCAGGCGATCGAGACGGGGGTCCCCGGGCTCGCCCTCTGGATCCTCGTCCTCGCGCGCGCCGTCCGCCAGGAGGCAGGAGCCCCGTGGGCGATCATGGCCGCCGGACTCTGCTGCTTCGGAGACGTCCTGTCCGACCCGACGGGTGCGCTCTGGCTCTCCGCGTGCCTCCCCGCGGGAAGTGGCCAGGCGCCGCCCCGACGGGAGGAAGGACGCCTCGCGCGCCCCTTGTGCGCGGCCGCGGGGACCGCGTGCGCACTCCTGCTCGGAGGCTCCGACGGGATGGCCTGGAGCGTCGAGCGTTCGATGGAGGAACTCCCCTCCGGAGATCCGGCCGCCATCTCCCGCGCCCGGGAGCGGCTGCGGACGAGCGCGCTCCTGTGGCCCGGATCAACACGCCCGTACCGGGCGCTCGCGCGGCTGGAGGAGGGGACCGGACGGACCGCCGACGCGCTCGACGCGGTCGCGCGGATCGTCCGACGCGATCCGCGGAACGTCCGGGCGCTGCTGTGGGGTGCGGGTCTGGCGTGGGAGGGAGACCGCTTCCAGCACGCCGCACGCTACTACGACGAGCTGTCCCGCCTCTTCCCCGACCGCCCCCTCTGGAGGCGGCGCGCGCAGGCCGCGATCGCCCAGGAGGTCGGTCGCGTCCTGCCCCCCTCCACGGTCCCGATGGGGCCCCTCCTGCC
>JACQRN010000311.1 GCA_016206515.1 Planctomycetota bacterium
GAAGGAGAGTGAGGTCCGTCATGCGTCATGGGGCATGGGTCATGCGGGGGGCGGGGCTGATGGCGGCGTTCGCCCTAGCGGGGTGCGGCGAGGAGGAGGCCGCGCCGCGGGCGGAACGGCCCGCGCCGATCGTGGAGGTCGCGCGCGTCGAGACGCGACCCCTCGACCGGGTCGTGGAGGCGGTCGGGTCGATCGAGGCGTCCGAGCGCGTCTGGGCGAGCGCGGAGGTGGAGGGGGTTGTTGCGGAGGTCCTGTTCCGGGAGGGGGACCTGGTCGAGGCGGGCGCGGCCCTGTTCCGTCTGGACGACGAGATGCCGCGGCTCGATGTGGAGGCGGCGCGCGCGGCGGTCTCCCGCGCCGAGGCGGAGGCGGTCGAGCGGCGCGCGGTGCTCGCGCGCAAGGATCTCCTGCAAGGGGTCGCCACCCCGGCCGAGATGCTTGAGGCGCGGCAGGGAGCCGCGCGGGCCGAGGCATCCCTCGCGGAGGCCCGCGCCAGGGAGGCGCTCGCCGCGGTTCGGCTCGCCCGGACGGCCGTCCTCGCCCCGTTTGCCGGACGGCTGGGGGAGCGTCGCGCCGGGCAGGGGGACTACGTCAAGGCGGGCGATCCCCTCGTGGAGGTCGTTCACGCTGACCCGGCCGACCTGGTCTTCTCCGTCCCGGAGAGGTTCCTTCCCTCCCTGCGCTCGGGGATGCGCGCGGAGGCGACTGTCGGAACGCGGGCGGCCCCCCTCTCCGGAGAGGTCTTCTACATCGCCCCGGCGGTGGAGGATGCGACCCGGTCGATCCGCCTCAAGGCGCGCCTGTCGAACGCGGACGGGGCGCTCGTCCCGGGGACGTTCGCGCGCGTGCGGCTCGTCCTCGAATCGGTCGCCCAGGCGCGGCTCGTCCCGGAGGCGGCGATCGTCCCGCGCGCGGGGGCGGCATGGGTGTATGTGGTGGAAGAGGGGAGGGCGCGGCGCGTCGAGGTGCGCACGGGGACGAGGGTTCCCGGCGCGGTCGAGATCCTCGAGGGGCTCGTCGGGGACGAGGTCGTGGTCGTCGCCGGCCACGAACGCGTCGGGGACGGAACTCCGGTTCGGATCGCAGAATGAAGAGGACATGGATGTCCGCGAGTGCGCAGCGTAGGCGCCGGGTCCCCACGCGTCTCTCGATCGGGCCGCGAGCGCGTGGGGTGCGCCGGCGCGAGCATGCGCCGAGCGGCTCCGCCGCGAGGAGCAGACGGCGCCGCCGAAGCACGATGCTGCAGGCGGCGCCATTCAAACAATGATCCTTCCCGACGTATCCATCCGCCGTCCCGTCGGCGCGGTGATGATCACCGCGGCGCTCGTCCTGTTCGGCGCGATCGCCCTGGCGCGCCTCCCCCTGCGCGAGATGCCGCGGATGGACTTCCCCGTCGTCACGGTCACGGTCGCCTACCCGGGCGCCTCCCCCGAGGTGGTCGAGGAGGAGGTCACGGACGTCCTCGAGGAGCAGATCAACACCGTCGAGGGGATCCGCCTCCTCCAGTCGGCCAGCGGCGAGGGGGGGGCGCAGATCACGGTGCAGTTCGCCCTGGAGCGCGATATCGACGTCGCGGCCCAGGAGGTGCGCGACAAGATCGCCTCGGTGCGCCGCGAGCTCCCCCCCGAGATCGACGAGCCGGTCGTCGCCAAGCTCGACCTCGACGCCCAGGCGATTCTCTGGATCGCGGTGACGGCGACTGACCGCGACCGCGTCGAGATCACGGAGTACGCCGACCGGGTCCTGAAGCCCGCCCTCGAGAACCTCCCGGGGGTCGGCCAGATCCTGATCGGCGGCGCGCAGAAGTTCGCCGTGCGGGTCTGGCTCGACGAGACCGCCCTCGCCGCGCGCGCCCTGACGGTATCCGACGTCGCGCGCGCGCTGGCGTCGCAGAACGCCGAGATCCCCAGCGGCCGCGTGGAGGGGGCCGACCGGGAGTTCTCCGTGCGGACCGAGGGGGACCTGCCGACCGTCGCGTCGTTCGAGGAGGTGGTCCTCGCCCACCGCGGCGGCGCGCCGGTCCTCCTGCGGGACGTCGCGATGGTCAGGGCGGGACCGCGCGACGAACGGGCGACCGCGCACTTCTCCCGGCTCCCCGACGCCGTGGGGCGCGACGCGGTCGGCCTCGGGGTGCTGCGTCAGACGGAGGCGAACACGGTGGAGGTGGCGCGCGCCGTGAAGGAGCGCCTTTTGTCCCTGCAAAGGGATCTGCCGCCGGGGATGGAGGCGACCGTCGCCTTCGACGCCTCGGTCTTCGTCGAGGAGTCGGTCGCGGAACTGCGCGAGTCGCTCCTGGCGGGCGGCGCGCTCGCGGTCGCGGTCGTCTTCCTCGCGCTCGCCTCGGCGCGCGCGGGGCTGATCGTGGCGCTCTCGATCCCGACATCGATCGTCTCGACGTTCGCCCTCCTGTATTTCCTGGGGTTCACGATCAACACCCTGACGATGCTGGCTCTCGTTCTGGCGGTCGGGATGGTTGTCGACGACGCGATCGTGGTGATCGAGAACGTCGTGCGGCTCCGCAGGGCCGGGAAGGGGCCGATCGAGGCCGCGCGCGAGGGCGCCTCCGAGATCGCCTTTTCGGTCGTCGCCTCCACGCTGTCGATCGCGGTCGTCTTTCTGCCGCTCGCCTTCGTGAAGGGGATGGTCGGGCGGCTGTTCCTCGAGTTCGCCCTGACGGTCGCCGGGGCGATCCTGGTGTCGCTCCTCGTCTCGCTGACCCTGATCCCGATGCTCGCGAGCCGCTTCCTCGGCCGCGCAGCGGGGGGGCGCTTCGAGAGGCGGGTGGAAGCCGCGTTCGCCGCCGTCTCCTCGCTCGCGGAGCGGTTCCTCCGCCTCGCCTTGCGCGCCCGCTGGGCGGTGGTCGCCGCCGCCGCGCTCCTCCTGGTCCTGTCGGGCGGCCTGCTGGGGGGCCTGGGGAAGGAGATGAGCCCCGCCGTGGACGAGGGGTCGTTCCTTCTCCTCCTGAAGGGGCCGCAGGGGGCGACGATCGACTACACGGAGCGGTACCTGCGCCAGGCGGAGCGGGAGATGGCCGCGGTCCCGGAGATCGCCACCTACTTCACGGCGATCGGCCTGGGGCGCGGCGGGCTCCCGAAGGTAAACGAGGGGATCGCGTTCCTGCGCCTGAAGCCCCTGCCCCTGCGCCGCGCCCAGGGGTTGCGCGGCCAGTTCGAGGTGATGGCGGATTTGCGAGGGCGCTTCGCCGCGATCGCGGGGTTCCAGGTGATCGTTCTCCCGAGGCCGTCGATCGGATCGACCGGCCAGGGATCCCCCCTGCAGCTGGTCGTCATGGGGCCGGAGGTCGGGGATCTGTACGAGGCGTCGATCCGTCTGCGGGAGGCCGCCGCGCGCATCCCCGGGGTGGTCGATGTCCGGACGAACCTCAACCTGAACAAGCCGTCTCTGCGGGTCCTGCCCGACCGCGCGCGCGCCGCGGACCTCGGCGTGGACCTGGCGGAGGTCGCCCGGACGCTGCGGGTGCTGCTGGGGGGGAACGACGCGGGCCGCTTCACGCGCGGCGGGGAGCGGCACGACGTCATGCTCCGGCTCGAGCCGGGGCGCCGGAGCGTCCCGGAGGCGATCGGCGCGCTCCATGTCCGCTCGCGCGACGGGACGCTCGTCCCCCTCTCTTCCGTCGTGGCGGTGGAGGAAGGGGTGGGGCCGAGCGAGATCCACCGGCACAACCGCTCGCGCTCCTTCACGCTCGAGGCGAACCTGGAGGGGGTGCCGCTCGGCTCCGCGCTCGAGGCGGTCGAGCGCGTCGCGCGCGACACGCTCCCCGCCTCCTTCCGTGTGGAGCCTTCCGGGACGAGCCAGGACATGCGCGAGTCGTTCGCCTCGCTCGCCTTCACGCTCGCCCTGGCGCTCTGCGTGATCTATATGGTGCTCGCCGCCGAGTTCGACCACTTCGTGCACCCGCTCACGGTGATGCTCTCGGTCCCGCTCGCGCTCGCCGGGGCGCTGGGGCTCCTGTGGGCGCTCGGCCAGACGGTGAACCTCTTCAGCGTGATCGGGATGATCATGCTCGCCGGGATCGTGACGCGCAACGCCATCCTGCTCGTCGACGCGGCGATCCACCTGCGCGCCTCCGGGGGGCTCGGGGTGCGCGAGGCGTCCGCCCGCGCCGCGCGCCTGCGCCTGCGTCCGATCCTGATGACCTCGGCCTCGACCCTTCTCGGGGTGCTTCCCGCCCTGGTCGGGTTCGGCTCGGGTGTCGAGAACCGCCGGCCTCTCGCCGCCGCGGTGGTCGGCGGCATGACGGTCTCGACCCTCCTGACGTTGGTGGTCGTGCCGGTGGTCTATACGCTTCTGGACGATCTGGGGGCATGGATGTCGCGCCGCGTCGCGCGCTCCCGTGGAACGGTCCTCACCGCGGACGGGTTGTAGGGAGGTGAAGCGGATGTCGAGGAACCGCTGCAAGGGTTTGCTGGACGCCGGACGCTTCGCGCTTCGCGGACGCTCCGGTGGGATCCCGCCTGGCTGGCTCGCGGCGCTTCTCGGTGGTCTCGCCCTCGGATGCGCCGGTGTGCGCGAGGGGATGTGGGCAGAGCACGGCCTCCCTGCGCCGGACGCCTCCTGGTCCGCCGAAACGGTTCGCGTCGAGCCGGAGCTGGCTCCGGGCGGACGGCTATCGCTCGACGCCGCATGCAGGATCGCCCTCGATCGCCATCCCGACCTGGCCGCTTCCCGCGGGACGCTTGAGGCGTCCGACGCGCGGGTCCGGCTCGCCCTGGCGGCGTACCTGCCGCAGGTCCAGGTCTCGAACGGGTGGACCCGCTCGACCTCGAATCCCTCTTCCGGGGCCGGGAGCGCAAGCGCCTCCGAGACCGCGTGGGACGACGGGGAGGACGGCGTAAGCGTGGCCGCCGGCGTGGACCAGCTCGTTCTTGACTTCGGGGCGGCGCGCTCCGGGCGCCGTGCGGCGGCGCACGAGGCGGCGGCCGCCGCGCACGACCTGGAGGCGGCGTTCGCCGGGGCGCTCCTGGAGGTCCGCGAGGCGTTCCTGACGCACGCCGCCGATCGCGCGCTCACGGAGGCCTCGGAGGCGACGGTCGCGGCGTTCGTCAGGCGCCTGACGGAGGCGACGCGGCTCCATGAGGTCGGCCGCGCGACCGCCGCGGACGTCGCCAAGGCGCGCGTCGATCTGGGGACCGCCCGCCTGGACCTGACGCGGTCGCGCTCCGCGTCGGGCCGGTCCCGCCTGCGGCTCAACCGCTCGATGGGGCTGGAGGAGGATCCCGGGTACGAGGTGGCGGACGTGGAGGGGACGCTCCTGGGCGAGATCGGCGCGGCGGAGGCGGTCGCGCAGGCGCGCGAGTCCCATCCCGGCCTGCGCGCCGCGCGGGAACGGATGATCGCCGCGGAGGAGGGGGTGCGCTCGGCCCGGGCCGGATACTTCCCCTCCCTGTTGCTCGGCGGATCGTACGCCTGGTCGGGGAGCCGCCTGCCTCTCGTTGAAAATTGGGACGTCGGCCCGTCCCTTCAGTGGGAACTGCTGGGGGGGTTCCGCGTCCCCGCCCGCGTCCGCGAGGCGGAGGCGCTCCTGCGGCGCAGCCGCGCGACCCTGGCCTCCCTCGAACAGCAGGTCCATGAGGAGGTCCGGGGGGCGCTCCTCGATCTCGACGAGGCCGCGCAGAGGCGGGTCCTGGCCGCCGAGACGGCCGCCTCGGCGGAGGAGTCGCTGCGCCTGACGGCGGGAAGGTACCGGGTGGGACGCGCGACGATCTTGGAGACTACGGACGCGGAGCGGTCGCTCGCCGCCTCGCGCGCGGAGGTCGTCCGGTCCCGCTTCGACCGCGAGGCGGCCTCGGCGCGGCTTCTTCGGGCGATGGGGCTTGCCCGCGCAACAGAGGAGGGTCCATGAGCGAGGAGCAGGCGCCGTACTTCTCCGCGGGAGTCCCGATCGAGAGGATCCGGACGCGTTCCCGTTGGGGATGGGCGCTCGTGGCCCTGGCGGCGGGCGCGACTGCCGCCTGGCTCTGGGGGCGCGAAGAGAGGGACGCGGCACCCGCGTTTCGGATGGAGCGGGTGGAGCGGGGTGAGGTCGTCGCCCTCGTGAGCGCGTCGGGGGAGGTCCGCCCCGTGACGCTCGTGCAGGTCGGCAGCCAGGTCTCGGGCCGTGTCTCGTCGCTCGAAGCGGACTTCAACGGACACGTCGCGGCCGGACAGGTGGTCTGCAGGCTCGATCCGATCGCCCTGCAGGCGGAGGTCGCGCAGGACGAGGCGAACCTCGCGCGCGCCCAGGCGCGCGTGCGGCAGGTCGAGGCGAATCTGGACCTCGCGCGCCGCGAACTGGCCCGCTCGGAGGCGCTGTCGACGGACGGGCTGGTCACCCCCTCCGAGCTCGATCGCGAGCGCGCCGCGGCCGCCGCGCTCGAAGCGGAGTGCTCGGTCGCGCTGGCGGAGGTCGCCCAGTCGGAGGCGGCGCTCGGGGTATCGCGCGCGAACCTCGACTACGCGACGATCCGCTCGCCCGTCGACGGGATCGTCGTGTCGCGCAACGTCGACGTCGGGCAGACGGTCGCGGCGTCCCTGTCGGCGCCGGTCCTGTTCGAGATCGCGGCGGGGCTCGACCCGGTGCATGTTCTCGCCGCCGTGGGGGAGGCGGACATCGGCCGGATCTCCCTGGGCAAGCCGGTTTCGTTCCGCGTCGACGCCTATCCCGAGGCGACGTTCGAGGGGGAGGTGCTCCAGATCCGGCTCGCGCCCAAGGTCGAGCAGGGGGTCGTCAGCTACACCGTCGTCGTCCGGTCGGCCAATCCGGAGGGGAAGCTCCTCCCGGGGATGACCGCGAACGTCTCCTTCGAGGCGGGGCGATCCCCTCCGGACGCCCTGCGGGTCCCGCTTGCGGCGCTGCGGTTCGAGCCGGAGGAGGAGTGGACGCGCGGCGTGGACCCCCTGTCGGAGGACGGCCGCCGGGTCTGGGTCCGGGAGGGGGGCTCCCTGCGGGCGATCCCCGTGGCCGCCGGATGGTCCGACGGCCAGCGCATCGAGGTCTCGGGAGAGGGGCTTCGCGAGGGGCTCGAGGTCGTCGTGGGGATCGAGGAGGCGGAAGACGGGAGCGCGGATCTCGTCAACCCGTTCCGGCCGCCGTCGCGGAGCGGGCGGAGGCGGTGACGGCCCCCCTCATCCTTCTCGAAGGGATCGGCCGGACCTACCGCATGGGGGAGGTCGAGGTCCACGCCCTGCGCGGGGTCGCCCTCTCCCTGGCGCGCGGGTCGTTCACCGCGATCGTGGGCGCCTCCGGCTCCGGCAAGTCGACGATGCTGAACGTCCTGGGGTGCCTCGACCGGCCGACGTCGGGGCGGTACGTCCTGGACGGCCGCGAGGCGTCCTCGATGGACCGCGACGGCCGCGCCCGCCTGCGCGGGGAGAAGATCGGATTCGTCTTCCAGTCGTTCCACCTCCTCGGGCGGGCTAGCGCCCTGGAGAACGTCGAGCTTCCGCTTCTCTACCGTCCGGAGATCCCGACGCGCGAGCGCCGGGAGCGCGCGAGGGAGGCGCTCGATCGCGTGGGGCTTGCCGACCGCCTCGACCACCGGCCCACGCAGCTGTCGGGCGGTCAGCAGCAGAGGGTCGCGATCGCCCGGGCGCTCGTGACGCGGCCGGCGCTCCTGCTGGCGGACGAGCCGACCGGGAACCTCGACTCGGGCTCCGGTACGGAGATCCTCGCGCTCCTCGCGGCGCTCCATGCGGAGGGGGGGACGGTCGTCCTCGTCACCCACGACGCCGCGGTCGCCGCAAGCGCGCAGAGGCGGATCCTGATGCGGGACGGGCGCGTCGTGGAGGATTCGGGGGCGGCGGCGTGAGGTTCTCCGATCTCCTGCGCCTGGCCC
>JACQRN010000343.1 GCA_016206515.1 Planctomycetota bacterium
CAGGAACGCCGTCCCGTCGTGGAACGTCACCATCACGACCCCCGTGCAGTCGAGGTGGATCCGCCCCCACGTCTCGATCGGCCACCCCATCAGGCATGCGAGCGCCACCTTGACCGAGCCGCCGTGCGCGACGATGACGAGATCGCCGTCCTGTGCCTCGCACTGGGCCCGGACGGACCTCTCCACACGCGCGCGGACCTGCGCGATCGACTCCCCCCCGGGGATCGCCAGGTCGGCCGACCTGCCGCGCCACCGACCGTACTCCGCGGGCCACCGCCTCTCGATCTCGCCGGGGGGCAACCCCACCCAGTCCCCGTAGTCCATCTCGCGCAGGTCGACGTGCTCGACGACCCGCGCGCCGGTCGCGCGGGCGAGCGCCTGCGCCGTCTGCCGCGCGCGGGAAAGCGTGCTCGAGTGGACCGTCCCCCAGCGCAGATGCGCGAACCGCGAGGCGATCTTTCGCGCCTGCTCCAACCCCGTTGCGTTCAGGGGGTCGTCGCGCTGGCCGGCGAAGTCGCCCGATCGAGCGGCATCGGTTTCGCCGTGGCGGATCAGGAAGAGCCTACGGGGGGGCATGGGCGGCGCGCATTCTAGGGCAGACGGAGTGATAGAATCCCCCCACGACGCCGGGTCGCGACCCGGCAGGGAGGGTGCGATGGCGGAAGCGTATATCAAGGTGTGGGTCTATCCGGGCAAGGAGAAGGCGGCGCTCACGGCGATGCGCAAGACGAAGTCGGTCAAGTCCGCGCGCCTGACGGCCGGCGAGCAGGACATCGTCGCCCACGTGACGGGGAAGTCGTACGAGGGGATCCTGAAGTACGTCATGAGCAACGTCCGCACGATCCCGGCGGTGCGGAACACGATCACGAACCTGATCCTGGAATAGGAACTGGCGCCGCCGTGGCCGCGTCGGATGCGGGCGCGCAGGCCGGTAGAAGCCCGCGCCGGGTCGGGATTCTCGTCGTGGTTCTCCTTCTGTCCGTAGGGTACGCCGCACGCTACCTCCACGGACACCCCCCGACGCCGAGCGGAGATGGCCTCGGCTACCACGGCCTGGCCCGGAACCTCCTGACCCGGCGCACGTTCTCATGGGCGGAGGAAGGCCACGCCTTCGTCCCCGTTCGCCGCATCTGCGGACAGCCCTGCACGGACCGGGCCCCCTTGCACCCTTTCGTCATCGCCGTGCTGCTCGCGATCCGGCCCTCGCACGCGTTCGTCGGCGCGGTGTACGCAGGGTTCTGGTGCCTGGGGAACGCGCTCCTGACGCTGCTGCTTCTGGATCTCGTCGAGGGCGCCGTCCCCATCCGCCGACTGCTCATCCCGTTTGCGATGGGACTCGCCGTTTTTTCCTCCTCCGTACTCGTGCACGCGACAACGTACTACCGTCAACCCCTGGAGTACCTCCTGATCCACGGCCTGGCCTGGACCGGGGTACGGGCCCTCCGCGAGGGCCCGTCCGCGGGCCGCACGACGCTCCTGGGCGCGCTGATCGCGCTCGCGGCGCTGTTGCAGCCGTCCTTCCTGGCCCTGTTCCCCCTCCTGATTGTGGCGGCGATCGCCTGGGCACGTATGGGACACGGGCACCTGGCCCGCCATGCGCTCGCCGCCGCAGGATGCGCGGCGCTGCTGATTTCCCCCTGGACGATCAGGAATTACGTGCAATCGGGAGTCTTCGTCCCGGTCAGCAGCCTGACGGGACTGAACCTCATGACGAATGCCGGAGAAGGTAGCGGCAATCAGACCCATCGCATCTACCCGAGTCTGGACGGACAAGGAAACCTGCTCACCCGTCGGGAGAAAGAGACGCTGTCGGACGCGGCGGCCGACCGGCTGATCTTCCGCCGCAAGATCGTCCACCTGGTGCATCACCCGGGCGTGGCCCTGCGCGTCCTCGCGAAGAACGTGTGCCTGACGCTGTACCCGATCCGCTCGGACACGGGGCGGTGGCACACCACGTTCGGATTCCTGCTTCTTGCACTCCTGCCCATGCTGGGTCGCGGCAAGCGGGCGCACCCCCTTTGTCAGGGTGTCGCGTGGCTGTGGTGTATCGTGCTGGCAGCGTTCGCGCTTCCCTCTGTTGTGTTCATCGCCTCCCCGCTCTATCGGGTCCCCTTCGAAGGCCTGATGCTGGTGCTGGCCACACGCGCACTCGCGGGGTGGTTCGCGCGCGCACCCGACACCCGTGCGCGGGAGCGACGAGCGATGCTGGCGACGGCGCTGGCGACGATCAACCTGTCCCTCTACTGGGTCTACACCCCATCGGTTCGCGAGTCCGTGAAGACCCCCGTGCTGCGCCTCCTGAACAGCATGCGTTGAGCGAGCGACCCGCCTCATCCGGATTCCACGTAAGATGTCCCCGGTGCCGACGAGACCCACGCGCGCGCTCGAGACGTTCCCGAACCCCCACCCGGGGCGGGAGTACGTCGTGCGGATGGAATGCCCGGAGTTCACGTCGGTCTGCCCGAAGACGGGGCAGCCGGACTTCGGGGTGATCCGGATCGCCTACGTCCCGGACCGGATGTGCGTGGAGCTCAAATCCCTGAAGCTGTACCTCTGGTCGTACCGGAACGAGGGGGCGTTCTACGAGGACCTCACCAACCGGATCCTCGACGACCTCGTGGGCGCGTGCGCGCCGAGGCGCCTGACGGTCACGGGGGCGTTCACCGTCCGCGGCGGGATCCAGACGACCGTCGTCGCCTCGCACCCCTCCGGCTCGCCCCCCCTGGCGTGAGCGGGACGAGCGGGGAGCCCCTCGACGCGCTCTGCGACGCCGCCGGGGAGGTCGTCGCCCCGATGTTGCGGCTCCCCGCGGAGCACGATGAGACGCTCCCCGAATTCGAAAGGCTCCTGCGCGACCTCGGGTGCCACGTCCTGCTGTTCAACGGGGGGAACGCGCGCTCGACCCCGCGCCTGATGGCGAACCTCCTGCGCTCATGCCCGATGCTGCGCGTCACCTGCGCCGACTTCGAGGAGGGGCCGGGGCAGAGGATGAAGGGCGCTCCGTGGGGACTCCCGATGATGGCGCTTGGCGCGGCGATGCGCGCGGGACTCAGCGAGGGGGAGGTCGAGGCGTACGCCGAGGCGCTCGGCCGCGCCTCGATCGCGCACGGGGCGAATGCCGTCTTCGCTCCGGTCTGCGACCTGGCGACCGCGCGCGGCAATCCGATCGTCGGGACACGCTCCCTCGGGGACGACCCCGCCGAGGTATCGAGGAGCGTCGCCGCGCTGACGCGCGGCTTCTTGCGCGCCGGGGCGCTCTCCTGCGCCAAGCATTTCCCCGGGCACGGGGAGACTCTCCAGGACTCCCACTCGGAGCTCCCCCGCGTGACGACCGACGCCGGCACCCTCCGCTCGCGGGAACTCGCCCCGTTCCACGCCGCGGTCGAGGCGGGGGTCCCGATGACGATGACCGCGCACGTCTTATACGAAGGGGTCGACCGGGAGCGCCCCGCGACGCTGTCGGACGCCGCGCTCGGGGGGCTGCTGCGCGGGGAACTCTCCTTCCGAGGCGCGTGCGTTTCCGACTCGCTCCGGATGAGCGGGATCCTCGATGGGCGCACGAGCGAGGAGGCGGGGGTCGGGGCGCTCCGCGCCGGGTGCGACATCCTTCTCGATCCGGAGGACCCCGCGGCGCTTCGGGAATCGGTCCGCAAGGGGGTGCGCGAGGGGCGGATCGACCCGGTGCGCATCTCGGAGGCGCTCGCGCGCGTGCGCGCCCTCGCTGCGCGGGCGGTCCCGACCGGCCTCCCTCAGAAGCAGGAGGACGCCGACGACCTCGATCGGCTCTCGGAGCGCCTCGCCGCTCGCGCGATCACGCCGGTCGGGAAGCCGTGGCGCCCCCCGGGGCGCGACCGGCTCTCCGTCGCAGTCATCGACGACGACGAAGACATCGACCTCTCTCCCCTGCTCGACACCTTGCGTGTCGCGGGCGCGCGACCCGCCCTGACCGAAGGAGACGCCGCCGATCTCGCGGTTCTCGCGGGGCGCGTCGCGGCATGGAAGGGGCGCGCCGGGCTCTCGGAGACATCCGCCCGCCGCCTCGAACGCCTGCTCGCCTCCCGGAGCGATCTCCCCCTCCTCGTCCTGGGCTCCCCCGCGCTCCTCCCGTCCCTCTGGAGCGGCAGGGCGCTCGTGGCGTACGGCGCCCAGGCACCGATCCAGCGCGCGGTGGCGGGCGCGATCCTGGGGGACACCCCCGCCCCGGGGCGCCTCCCGGTCCGCTGGCCGGGGCTCGCCTGACGATGTTTACGTCCCTCGACTGGGGGGTCCTCGCCCTCTACCTCGCCGGGACCACATGGCTCGCCGCGAGGCTCGCGGGGCGGCAGCAGACGATCCGCGACTTCTTCCTCGGGGGGCGCCAGCTCCCCTGGTGGGCGGTGTGCGGGTCGATCGTTTCGAGCGAGGTGAGCGGCGTCACGTTCGTCGGGGTCCCCGCGATCGCCTACGCGCGGGGGGGCGACTACCGCTACCTCATGCTCGCCTTCGGCGCGATCGCGGCCCGGCTCGTCGTCGGGTACCTCCTCGTCCCGGCGTACTACCGGCAGGAGATCTACTCCCCCTACGAGTTCATCGGGAACCGCCTCGGCCCCGGCGCGCTGCGGCTGGCGACCGCCCTGTTCCTCGCCGGCGGGATGCTGGCGCAGGGGGCGAGGCTGTTCCTCGCGGGGCTCGTCCTCGACGCGATCACCGGGATCGGGATCCCCGCGTGCGTCCTCCTGGTCGGGGCGGTCTCCGTCGCGTGGACCTGGATCGGGGGGATCGCCTCGGTCGTCTGGACCGACGCGATCCAGTTCGTCCTGCTGTTCGGAGGGGCGGTCGGAACGCTGGCGGCGGTGGCGTGGACGATCGGAGGATGGGACGCCCTCGTCGAGGCGGGCACGCGGATGGGGAAGTTCCGGCTGTGGGACTTCACGCTCGACCGGAGGACCGAGTTCACCTTCTGGTGCGGCCTCCTGGGGACCTCGTTCCTGAACCTCGGCGCGCTCGGGACCGACCAGATGATGGCGCAGCGCCTCTTCTGCTGCCGCGACGCGCGCGACGCGCGCAAGGCGATCCTCGCCTCGAACGTGTCGCTCCTTCTCCCCGTGATCCTCCTCACCGCCGGGGTGGGGCTCGCCGCGTATTTCGAGGCGCGCCCGATGACCGCCGAGCATGCCGCGCTCGTGGCGCGGCGATCGGACTATGTCCTGCCGGTGTTCTTCCTGGAGGCGATGCCCGCGGGGGTGCGCGGACTCCTGTTCGCGACGATCTTCGCCGCCGCCACGGCGACCTCGACCCTGTCGGCGATGGCGCAGGCCGCCCATGCAGCCTTCGCCCCCCGGCGCGACGCCGGAAAGGAGGGGGGCGTCCTTGTCTCACGGCTCCTCGTCGTTGCCGCCGCTGTCCCCCTGTGCGCGGTCGCGATCGCCTGCGAACGGATCGAGCAGTACCGCGACATCCTGCGGCTCGCCCTGTGGATGGCCGCGTACACCTACGGGGCGGTCCTGGGGATGCTCCTCCTGGCGCTCCTTCCGGCGCGGCGCGATGCGCGGGGGCTCCCGTGGGCGGTCGGGTACTCGGTCCTGCTGATCCTCGCCCTGAACTGGCAGCACCTGGACGCCGCGCGCGCGCTGATCGTCGCGTGCGCGGCGCTGCTGGCGCTCTCCGGGGCGTGGGCGTTCCGGCGCTCCCCGGAGCGCCTGGGCGTCTCCCTCCTCGGCGCGGCGCTCGTGGCGCTGGTAGCCTTCGGCCGGCCGCACCTCCCGGGCGATACCGGCGGCCACCTCAAGATCGTCTACCCCTGGCACTACCCCGTAGGGACGGCGGTCACCCTCGCCTTCGGGTTCCTCCTCGGCGACCGGAAAACTCCCCCTGGCGCCGGGTCGATCAACATGGTTAGCTAGCGCCCGCCATGCGCCTGAAGGCCCCCCAGCGCCGCGCACAGCTCCTGACGGTCGCCACGCGCCTGTTCGCCGACTTCGGATACGCCCGCACGACGACCGCCTCGCTCGCGAAGGCGGCCGGGGTGACCGAGCCGATCCTCTACCGGCACTTCCCGTCGAAGAAGGCTCTGTTCGACGCGGTCCTCGACGACGTGAACGCGCGCCTGACGGCCGGATGGCGCGCGCCCGCCCTGTCGGGGAGCCCCGCCGCCGCCCAGCTCGACGAGATCATGGAGTCGTTCCCGAAGCGGATCGGGGAGATGCGGCAGGAACTGTCGGTGGTCCACCGGGCGCTCGCCGAGACGAGGCTGGGCGCCGGGGTCCGCGGGAAGCTGCGCGCCCACTACGGCGAGTACCTCTCGTTCCTGGCCGGCGTCCTCGGGCGGGGCCAGAAGGAGGGGAGCGTCCGGACCGACCTCGACGCGACGGAGATCGCTTGGCTGGTCGTCTCCCTGGGACTCTCCGTCTCCCTCCTGGGGCCGCTGGGGCTCGCCCCGGGCGGGGAACAGGCGCTCGCCGAGCGGCTGCGGCGCCTCTGCGGCGCCCTGACCGCCGGACGGCGTTAGCCGCGCGGGGAACTACCGGGGGTCTTCGACCGGCTCCACTGCCAGGAGCCAGGAGGTCTCGGCCAGAGACGTGACGTCGGCGTCGACGTAGAACTGGTCGCCGCGGCGGACGAATCGCGACACGCGCACCCATGTCTCCCGGAAGATCCCCTGGTCCGCGTTGAGCATCGGGTCCGTCATGCGGTAGTACGTCGCGGCGCGGCGGGCATCGGGACGCTCGTGCGAGACCGCCAACAGGTCGCTCTCCCGGATCCGGGCGGCCCCGCCAGCGGGATCCTCCTGGAGGAGCGCCTGCGCGACCGAGAGCTCCTCGTTGTGCAGACGCTCATAGGTGAGCGAATCGATCTCGGTCACGACCGGCAGGAATCCGTGCCGCCCCCGAACCCCCCGCTCGTGGCGGCGCACGTCCACGCCGACCTGCAGGAGTCCCCGGTAGTACGCCCCCGCGGTCTGCTTGAGCGGATGCGCGATCGTGCGATCCCCAGCGCGCACCTGGGGCCCCCGCTCGCGGCGTTCCACCGGGGTCAGGCCGATCACGTGGAGGTCCATGAAGTCCGCCTCCTCGGGGATCCGGGAGAAGACCGCCACGCACTCCTTGACCTGGCCCGCGCGCAACAGGCCCCGCGCCCCGGAATGGTCGAGGTACTCGCGCCGAGCGCGCTTCTCGATCTCCTGCCGGGCGGCGCGATCGTCCCCCGCCACGAGCCGAACGAGCCGGCCGTCGAGATCCTGCACGTCGGTCTCCACGAAGAACTCGAGCGTCACCTCCCGCGGCGAGTGGCCGGGATTCCGCAGGCGGTAGGGGATCGCCCAGGCGGCGCGCGGGGCGCCCAGGGGATCTTCGAGGAGCACCTCACGGGGACGGTCGAGGAACTCGAAGTCCAGCAGATGCTCCGTCAGGGGGGCGACCCGGCCGAGTTCCACCGGGAACGCGAGCGGCACCGCCAGGAGAAGCGCCACGCCGAGCAGGAATCCGCACTTGAGCATGGGAAGAGCCATTCTATAGGCCCGAACGCACGGATGCCAAAGTCAGCGCGGCGGCCGCCCGGCGGCCGCGAGCGCCTCTCCCCGCAGGCGGACGAAACTCCAGTCCGAGGGGAAGCGCCGGCACAACCGCTCCAGCATCCGTGCGGCCGCCGCCGGGTCGGATGCGCGCAGGAGCGCCGCGCGCGTCCAGAGGGAGGGGCGGTGGTCCGCTGAGCGCGCCAGAAGGCGCGCGGCCAGGTCGCCCGCCCGCTCGTCGGCGGCGCGCGCGGCGGCCGGATCGACCGCGGACAGGATCCTCGCCTCGAGCCATATCAGACGCGCATCGTCCGGCGCCAGGCGCATCCCTTCCCGAAGGCGCGGCAGGAGATCCTCCCTCCAGGCCGGGTCGTCCCGGCAGGCGTCCAGCCACCCCCACAGGTCGCGCGGGGTCGACGGCGGGGCGTCGGGACGTTCCGGGGCCATGACCCGCCACGAGAAGGCGACGTCGTAGAGATCGGGCCTCGCGCCGTACCACCCGGCGCAACGCCGGAACGCCGCGCGCGCGCGCGGGACATCGCCACACGCCATCCGGTACTGCGCCTCCCAATAGCAGACCGATCCCGTCGGGCAGGCCCGCCGCCGCTCGACGAGCCGACGGACGGCGCGCGCGGGACGGGCTCCCAGTTCCGCGTGAGACTGCATCAACGCCGCCTGCTCGGCGACCGGATCCGGCAGGGCGACCGCTCCACGGGCCGACGTGAGGAAGTCCCCGCCGCGCAGGACCAAGGCGCGCGGCGCCAAGGCGCGCGGCGCCGAGGCGCGCAGCGCCGAAG
>JACQRN010000306.1 GCA_016206515.1 Planctomycetota bacterium
CCTCCGGGAGCCGCGACCTCCTCGACCCGCACGGAGCGGACCGCGCCCTCCGCGTGCAGGCGGCGGATGTCCTCCTGCAGGCGCGCGCGGTGGAGGGGCTCTCCCGGGCGGATCTCGATCCGGGAGCGGACGTACGCCTCGCTCAAGTGCTGGAGTCCCTCGATCCGAACGTCCACGACCTCGGGGACATCCTCGTCGGCCGCGCCGCCGAAGACGGCCAGCCACGCCAGGACCGCGCAGGCCGCCGCGCCTCGGCGCCACGCGCCCCGGCGCCACGCGGCGCCCTCTCTGGCGCGCACCCGACCGCCCCGGGCGAGCGTCAGAAGGGCGCCTCTTCCTGCGGAGGGGGGTTCTCGGACGTGTGGTTCTCGAACCGCAGGAGATTCTTCAGGAACACCAACTGGACGACCCCGGTGGGGCCGTTGCGCTGCTTGGCGACGTTCACCTCGACGACGCCGGGGTTCTTGTCCGGATGGTAGTAGTCCTCCCGGTAGAGGAGCATCACGAGGTCCGCGTCCTGCTCGATCGCCCCGGACTCGCGCAGGTCGCTCAACTGCGGCTTGCGCCCGTCGCGCCCCTCGACCGCGCGGTTCAGCTGCGACAGGGCGAGGACCGGTACGTTCAGCTCGCGGGCGAGCGCCTTCAGCCCACGGGAGATCTCCGCAATCTCCTGCTGGCGGTTCTCGGACCGCCCCCCCCCCGACTCCATCAGCTGCAGGTAGTCGACCACGATCAGGTCGAGGCCGTGCTGGGCCTTCAGGCGCCGCGCCTTCGCGCGCAGCTGCAGGACCGGCAGCCCCGGCGTATCGTCGATCCAGACCGAGGCCTCCCGAAGGGCGCCCGCCGCGAGGGTCAGCTTCGTCCAGTCGGATTCGGCAAGGTACCCGCGCCGCATCTTGTGCCCGTCGACACGCGCGTGGATGCACAGGAGGTTCTGCACCACCTGCTGCGCGCGCATCTCCAGGCTGAAGAAGGCGATCGACTTCTTCTGGCGCACGGCGGCGTGCTCGACCAGGTTCAACGCGAACGTCGATTTTCCGACGCTCGGGCGCCCCGCGATGATGGCCAGCTCCGCCGGTTGGAACCCGCAGGTCAGCTCGTCGAGGTCGTCGTATTCGCTCGGGACGCCCGTGACGCGCCCCTCGCCCCCCGCCTGGCGGTCCAGCTGCTCGAACGTCTCCTTCAGGAGGTCCGTGATCGGGATGGCGGGCCGCACCTCGCGGCGCTCGGCGACCGCCAGGATCGAGCGCTCGCACCGGTCGAGCACCTCCGGGGCGCGGCCGCGCCCTTCCCCCGCATCGGCGACAATATCCCGGCCGACGCGCACCAGGTCGCGCAGGATCGCCAGGTCCCGCACGATGAGCGCGTGGTGCAGGGCGTGGACCGGCGTCGGCTCGGCGGAAACGAGTTCCGCGAGCGTGTCCGCCCCGCCGGCCTGTTCGAGACGCCCCTTGCGCCGCAGCGCCGCGGTGAGCGTGACGAGATCGACCGGCTCGTGGGCATCGTAGATCTCGACGAGGGTCCGGTAGATCTCCGCGTGGGGCGCGCGGGAGAATTCCTCCGGGCGGAGCCGCTGGACGAGTTCCCCCAGCACGCCGGTATCCAACAGGGCGGCCGAAAGGACCGACACCTCCGCCGCGACGTCCTGGAGAACCCCGGCTTCCGCCGCCCCAGCCGCCGCCCCATCCGCCGCCCCCTCGAGAAGCGCCTCCGCCACGACTATTTCTCGACGACCCAGACCTTCAGGGAGGCTTCGAGCCCGACGCCGACCCGCACGCGCACCGTCTGGACGCCGACCTGCCGGATCGGCTCGCCCATCAGGACCGCGTCGGCGGCGACGGACACCTCGTCGGCGGCCATCGCCTCGCAGATCTGCCTCGCACCGACCGACCCGAACAGCTTGCCGTCCGGACCCGCCTGCATCGGGATTGTCACCGAGAGCCCCTCGACGCGCGCCTGAAGGATCTTCGCCTCCTCCAGACGCTGCGCCTCCGCGCGCGTGGCCTTGCGTTGCTCGCGCTCGATCTGGCCGGCCAGAGCCGCGGTGAGCGGCGCCGCGAGCCCCCTGGGGAACAGGAAGTTGCGCGCGAACCCCTTGCGGACCTCGACGAGGGCACCCGCGGCCCCCGTGCCGTCCACCGTACGGCGGAGCATCACCTTCATGTCACCCCCCCTAGCAGTACGGAATCAACGCAAGATAGCGGGCCCGCTTGACCGCCATCTTCAGCGAGTGCTGGTGCGCGGAGCAGACCCCGGAACGCTTGCGGGAGAAGAGTTTCGCCTGGATGCTCATCAGCTTCCGGAGCGAATCGACGCTCTTATAGTCGACATCCCCGACCCGGTCCGTGCAGAACCGGCACGCCGTCGGGGGGCGCGCCCTTCGCGGCTTCCCCCGGGATCCTTTCCCCTCGGACCGCCCCTCCCCCCCCCTTGACTCGTACTCCTCTTCCCTTTCCCTCGCCATCGTCTCGCACGCTCCCGTCCTAGAAGGGGATGTCTTCCTCCGACGGTTCCCCGGTCGCTGTCTCGGCGACACCCTCCGCCTTCGGTGCGGCGCCGGCGCCCGCGCCGGCCTTGGCGCCCCCCGGGCCCCCCAGGAACTGCACGTGGGTCGCCACCACCTTCAGTTTGCTGCGCTTTTCCCCCTCCTTCGATTCCCACTTGTCGAGCTCCAGGCGCCCCTCCACGAAGACCGGACGTCCCTTGCTGAGGTACTCCGCGCAGGTCTCGGCCTGTCTCTCCCACACCGTGATGTCGATGAACGTCGCCTCCTCGCGCTTCTCCCCCTCGCGCGTCTTGAAGGTCGAGTTGATCGCCAGGCTGAATTCCGCGACCGCCTTGCCGCCCTTCGTGTACCGCAACTCAGGGTCCCGCGTCAGCCGCCCCATGAGCATCACCTTGTTGTAGTTCGCCATCCGTCCCCTGGCCTACCCCGCGTCGGCTTCGTAGTCGCTCACAGCGTCGTCGCGGGGCGCCTCGCTAAAGGTCGGCGCGCCGGAGCGGGCCAGGATCAGCTCGCGCAGCACCGATTCCTGCAACTGCAGGTCCCTGCGCAGGGGCGCGATCCGCGCCGGTGCCGCGCGCACGTGCATCAGGTGGTAGATCCCCTTGCGATGCTTGCCGATCGGGTACGCCAGGCGCCGGTCCGCCCACTTGGCATCCTTCACGATCTCGGCCTCATGGTGCTGGAACGTCTCGCCCAAGCGCTTGCGAACATCGTCCCAGGTCTCCTTCCCCGCGGGGGGAGAGACCAGGAGCATCACCTCGTAGTCACGGGCGCTGTCCATTGAGCGCGACATTCCATCAGATGCTCCTCCCGTACGCAAGGATTAGACGCCCATTCCATGTCGGGCCGATGCCACGTACGGCGCGAAGCGCACAACGTACAGCGCGGGACGGAAGCGGCTCCCTAGAGACGGTGGAGGGATCCGCTGGACGCCGGACGCCTCGCGCTTAGCGGACCCAACAGGAGACGCCTTGAGACGGGCCCCTATCGCCTCCCCCGCCCCCGGGATCCCCGTACGGATGCAGGGCGATGCAGATGCGTCCGGAGTTTCATCAGGCGCGGCCGCATCGCGGTCGGGTCCAGGCCGAGCGCGGCGCACAGTTCCTCCGGGCGCCCGGTCCCCTCCGGCCGGACGTGCAGCGTGAACCACAATCGCCCCGCGTCGAGGCGCGTCTCGCCCAGATACGGCTTGAGGTCCACGGTCCGTCCGTTGCGCTCCCGCACGATCTCGATCCGTTCCCGGGCGCGAAGTTCCGTCAGGCGCAATGCGACCTCCTCCGACTGGCCCTCGGGGATCTCCAGGACGTACTCCACGC
>JACQRN010000315.1 GCA_016206515.1 Planctomycetota bacterium
GAAGTCAGGAGACAGGAGACAGGAGTCAGGAGTCAGGAGGCAGGAGGCAGGAGACAGAAAGCGGGAGTCAGGAGACGGGAAACAGGAGTCGGAAGGCGGGGGGCGGGAGGTATTGCGGGTCTGAACACTCCTGTCTCCTGTCTTCTGTCTCCTGACTCCTTGCTGTCGAGATGGCTGTCATCACTGCTTGCACCTACACCCTCAACAACGCAGCCGTCCTGGAGGACTGCCTGAAGAGCCTCCGCTGGGCGGACGAGGTGATGGTGCTCGACTCGGGGAGCACGGACGCCACGGTGGAGATCGGGAAGCGTTTCGCCGACCGCGTCGAACACCGCGCGTGGACCGGGTTCCGCGACCAGCTCGAGCACGTCGGCCGGATCGCCAAGGGGGATTGGGTGCTCGTGGTCGACGCCGACGAGCGGGTCACGGAGGCGCTCGCGCGCGAGGTCCGGCAGGCGGTCGGGTCGGGGACGCCGCACGACGCCTTCGAGATCCCGCGCCGGACGCGGTACCTGGGGCGCTGGCTCGCGCACGGGGAGTTCGTGCCGGACTACACCGGGCGGCTCTACCGGCGCGGCAAGGAGCGGTACGTCGGCGAGCCGCACGCGCGCCTGGTCGTGGACGGAACGACCGGCCGCCTGCGCGAGCCGATCCTGCACCTGGGGTACCCGGACCTCTCCGCCCAGGTCAACACGACGACGCGCTACTCGCGCGCCGCCGCCCGCGAGGCGCTCGATGTCGGGCGAAGCGCGACCTTGCCCGGCGCGCTCGGGCACGGCGTCTCGCGGTGGGGGAAGGGGTACATCGCCAAACGCGGGTTCCTCGACGGGGTGCCGGGGTGGGTCAACGCGGTCACGTCGGGGTGGGCGGCGTTCGTGAAGCATGCGTGGGTGTGGGAGTCGAGGAGGCGTAGATGAACATCGCCTTCCTCGCCGACGCCGTCGATCCCGCCCGAGGGGGGGCGGACCGGTGCATCGTCGAGGACGCCCGGGGCCTAGCGGGCGCGGGGCACCGCGTCTCGGTCCTGACGGGGCCCGGGGCGGACCTGGGCGCGGCGTCGCTCGTCGAGGAGGTCCGCATCCGTGTCCCGAGATTCGCGCGCGAGCGCCGGGTGGCGGCGTTCGCGGAGGGCACCGGCGCGTGGCTGAACGCGCACCGGGAAGCGGTCTCGGTCTCCTTCGCGCCTTCCGGCCCGGTCGACGTCCATTTCCCGCACGGCGGGTGCTGGAAGGCGTGGCGCGAGGCGGAGGAGAGGTCGTTCCTGGATCCGGAGGCCGGACGTCGCCGGGGGCGCCAGATCGACGGCAACGCGCGGCAGATGCTCTTTCGCGGGATGGAGGAGCGCTTGATGCGCTCGGAGAAGCCGCCGTTTCTCATCGCCCTCTCCGGGCGCGTCCGGGACGATTTCGTGCGCTCGTACGGGATCGATCCGGTTCGCTGCGAGGTCCTTCCGAACGCCTTGGGTGCGCGTTCCCCTGCGTCCGACGGCGTGCGAGCGGAGGTCCGCGCGCGGTGGGGCGTGCCGTCCGACGCGGTGATCGGCTTCTTCGCCGCGCACAACTTCCGTCTCAAGGGGTTGTCAGCCCTCGTCCAGGCGGTCGGGGCTCTCCCGGAGCCGGCGCGCGATGCCCTGACGATCGCCGTTGCCGGGAAGGACTCTGGCGTGCCGTTCCTGCGCGAGGCGCGCGCCCTGCGGTGCGACCACGTCTTCCGGTTCCTGGGGGCGCTGCCCTCCTTGCACGGAGCCTTCGCGGCGAGCGACTTCCTCGCGCAGCCGACCTTCTACGACCCGTACTCCCTGACGACCCTCGAGGCGCTTGCCGCCGGACTCCCCGTCGTCACGAGCCGCGCCAACGGCGCCTCGGAGGCGGTCTTGGCGGCGGGAGCAGGGTGGGTCGTCGACGATGCCGGGGCGGCGGACGCCTTGGCTACGGTCCTGGGTCAGGCGATCGATCCGGCCGCCCGATCCCGGGCCGCCGCGGCGGCGCGGAGCGCGCCGACGCCGATCACGCCGAAGGACCGCCTGGACCGCCTCGTCTCGATCCTGGAGCGGGCTACTTCAGGTCCTCGATCGACGCGTTGTTCGTAGCGTCCGCGCTGCCGCTGACGTCCTCGACGGTCGCCGAGTCGTTCGTGAGCTTCTGGGCCGAGCCCGCGAACAGGGCTCGGATCTGGTTCCCGAAGATCGTCACCACCGTGATCGACAGGATGGCGATGAGCGCCACGATCAGGATGTACTCCGTCATCCCCTGGCCGGCGTTCCTGCGGTTCCCCTTGAGCACGCTCATCACGCACCTCCCGACCGAATTCTGGACCCCACCGGGGGGGCTGTCAAGTACACGGAATTGGATGTCTGGGAGGTGCAAATTGCGAAGGGATCCAGGGCACGGTATTCTGGGGTGAGACATGGGGGCCACGCAAACGATCGACCAGGCGAAGTTGCAGGAATCCTACAGCGGCAGGTTCGTTGCTGTTCGTGACGGGAAGGTCGTCGCGAGTGCCGACACGAACCGCGATCTGGTCGACGAACTTAAGAAGAGAGGCATCGCGCCGGAAAGCGTACTCCTCGCGTTCATCCACCCGAGAGACCGGCTCTGTGCGTATTGAGTTCCCTCTCCACCAACTCCATACGGAACTCGGACCGCTCCCCGATCCCTCGCTGACGTTGCCCGTCAGGACCGCCTCCGGATATGCCGATCTCAACTTCGTCCTGGATTCCGGGGCGGACCTCACCATGCTGCCAGCCTCGGTCGCGGACTTTCTGGGCATCTCCCTCGATGGTTCCAGGGAGGTGCGCGTGACCGGGGTCGAGGGGCCGGGGGCCATGGCGAAGGTCGGCGAGCTCACGGTTCGAATCGGAGACCGGGACTACGCGATCCCGTGCGCCTTCTCCACGAACGAGAACACGCCGTTCCTCCTGGGGCGACTCGGGCTGTTCCGGCACTTCAACGTCACGTTCGACAACCGGCGCCGGAAGATCGCCCTCGAGAGCATCACGTAGCCGTCGCGCGATCGGGCCACGGGTAGAACGCGCATCGCCGACATGGTGAAGTGGGGATTGTCGCATACAATGCTCCTCCTCATGGTCGATCCCGCGCTGGACCTGAAGGGGCTGAAGGACCGCCGCGATGCCCTGGGGAGGTCGCTTTGACGTCGACGCGCTGCGCCGGGAGCTCGCCGGGCGCGAACGGGAACTGAACCGCCCGAACCTCTGGGACAACCCGCGGGAGGCGCAGAAGATCGTCGGGCGCCTCAAGGCGTCCAAGGCGCTCCTGGAGCCGTGGGACGGCATGGTCCGGCGACTGGCGGACCTCGACACGTGGCTCGACCTGTGCCGGGGTGGGGATACCGCGGCCGAGGAGGCGTTCTCGCGCGAACTGGGCGAGGCGCAGCGCGCGATGGACCGGCTCGAGGTGCAGGTGCTCCTGTGCGAGCCGCACGACTACTGCAACGCGTTCCTCTCGGTGCATGCCGGGGCGGGGGGGACCGACTCGTGCGACTGGGCCGAGATCCTCCTGCGGATGTACGCCCGCTGGGCCGAGGCGCACGGGTACGAGGTGAACCTGATCGAGACGTCGCCCGGGGACGAGGCGGGGATCAAGCGCGCGACGATCCAGGTCGTCGGTCCGTGGGCGTTCGGGTACCTGAAGGTCGAGCGGGGGGTGCACCGGCTCGTGCGGCTCTCCCCGTTCGACGCGAACCACCGCCGGCACACCTCCTTCGCGGCCGCGGACGTCGTCCCGGAGCTCGACGACTCGATCGAGATCGACATCCGCGAGGAGGACCTCCGGATCGACACCTACCGCGCCGGGGGGAAGGGGGGCCAGCACGTCAACGTCACCGACTCCGCGGTCCGGATCACGCATAACCCGACGGGGCTCGTGGTCCAGTGCCAGAACGAGCGCTCCCAGCACATGAACCGAAAATCCGCGATGAAGATCCTCAAGATCCGGCTCTACCAGCTCGAGGAGCGCCGGCGCGAGGATGAGCTCAAGCGCCTCTACGGGGAGAAAGGCGAGATCTCCTGGGGAAACCAGATCCGCTCGTACGTCCTGCAGCCGTACCAGATGGTCAAGGACCTCCGGACCGAGGTCGAGACGAGCGCCGCCCAGAAGGTGCTCGACGGGGACCTGGATGCGTTCCTGTTCCCGGCCTTGCGGCAGAGGGTAAGCGAGCGCGCGAAGCCTAAGGGCCCGTCCGCAATTAAAGCATAGGAATCTTGGAGCCGATCCAAGAGATGAGTGATCGACGTCGAGCCCATCCGCCGGCGATACAA
>JACQRN010000298.1 GCA_016206515.1 Planctomycetota bacterium
ATAGGATGGAGGCGGAGCTCCAGGCGGCCCTGCGCGCCCGCCTGGAGATGGAGGAACGGCTTCAGAAGATGCGGGGGTCGCTCCGGGAGATTCTCGTGACGGACGGGGAAGGGACGTAAGGAGGTTGACATGACGGAGACGAAGACGGTCCGGGGCGGTCGGGTGCGCGCGGAACAGGTCGATGGGACGGACGGGGTGCTGCCGCCCGGCGAGGGGGCGCGGGAAGCTCCCGCGCGGGAATCCGAGGCGCGCTTCCGCCGCGACGCGGAGTTGGAGGTCGCGCGGGAGGCGATCTCCGGCTCGAAGCGCCTGACGGACCAGATCGTCGGGGAACTGCGGGACGTCCGTGAGGCGCTTGCGAAGGAGCGCGACGACGCGCGGTCGCTCGACTTGGCGCACCGGCGCTCCGAGGAGCGCGCCGCGCGGTTCGAGAAGGACGCGGAGGGTTCGCGGCGCGAGGCGATCGACCTCTCCGCGCTCCTGAAGAACGTCGAGGCGCAAAGGGATCGCCTGGCGGTCGAGGAGGAAGGGTCGCGGCGCCTCCGGGACGAGCTGTCCGAACGTGTCCGGGTGCTCCTGGAGGAGAACGGGCGGGCGGTGCGGTCCCTCGATGGGGCGTCCGCGCGCGGGACGGACCTCGCCTCGCGGCTGGAGCAGTCCTCCTCCGACGCCGAGGCGGCGCTGAAGGATCTGGAGAAGGCCCGCAAGGAGAACCTGTCGCTTTCCGGCGAGACGACGCGCCTGAAGGTCGCGCGCGACACGCTCGCGCTCGAGGAGGCGGCCCTGCGGCGGCGCTGCGCGCTCCTGGAGGAACGCAACGATTCCCTCGCCGTGCGCGCCGACGCGGCGGCGGGGGATGCTGACTCCCTGCGCTCCCGCCTGGAGGCCGCGGAGTCCCGCTGGGCCATGGCGAGGGACGCGGCGCGGACGCTGGCGTCCGCGGCGACGCTGGTGGGGTCCGAGGTCGTGGGGCGGAAGGTCCCCGGCGCGGACGAGGCGGACCTGACGGAGGTTCTCCAGGCGGTCGAGGGGCTCTGCTGGGCGCTTCGTGACGAGGCGACCGCGCGCAAGACGGTCTCCGACGGTCACGAGACGACGATCCGGACCTTGCAGATACATTTGGCCTCCGCCAGCGAGGACGCCCGCCGGAACGAGACGCGGCTGGTCCTCTCCGAGCGTTCCGGCGCCCGGGCCGACGAACGGATCACGCGGCTGGAGCGCCAGCTGGAGGCCGCGCGCGCCGCGCAGGCGAAGGCGGAGTCGCGCGCCGAGGCTCTGCGCCGCCGGATCGCGGAGCTGGTGGAGTGACGCTCCGCGAGCGGCTGGAGGCGGACGTCAAGACCGCGATGAAGGCGCACGACGAGCTGGCGGTCTCGACGCTGCGCATGGCGCGCTCCGAGATTTCCAAGCGCGACCTGGAGGGGAAGGGCCCGATCGACGAGGCGGGGGTGCAGAAGGCGCTTGGGGCGCTCATCAAGCAGCGCGCGGATTCCGCCGCCGAGTTCCGCAAGGGGAACCGCCCGGAGCTGGCCGCCAAGGAGGAGAAGGAGGCCGCGATTCTCAAGACGTACCTCCCCGCGGAGGTCCCGGACGCGGCGGTCGAGGAGGCGGTCGCCGCCGCGATCGCCCAGACCGGCGCCAAGTCCGCCGCCGACCTCGGCCGCGCGATGGGCGCCGCGATGAAGCTCCTGAAGGAAAAGGGCGGCACCGTCGACGGGAACCGGGTGCGGCATCTGCTCTCGAAGCGGCTGGTCTAAAACTCCGTCGCGCTGGCGAAGTTGAACCCCTCGACCCGGACCGGCGGGACGAACGAGGGCATGTACTCCCCGGTCCGGACCGCGCGGCCGACCTGGACGGTGCGCTCGAGCATCCCGAGGGGGGACTCGTTGAAGCGGAAGTTCTTCACGCCGTGCGCGATCTTCCCCTTCTCGACCCAGAACAGGCCGTCACGGGTCATGCCGGTAAGCGTGAGCGTCATCGGGTCGACATGGCGGATGTACCAGAATCGGGTCACGAGCAGCCCCCGGTCCATGCCCCGGATCATCTGGTCGAGCGTCGTGTTCCCCTCGGCCATCAGCAGGTTCGTCGGGGCGCCGGTCCATTCCGTCTTCTGTTTGCGCGCCCAGTAGCGCGAGGTGCAGAGGTTCGAGAGCGTCCCGCGGTCGACCCAGGTCACTGCGGGGGTCGCCATCCCCCCCTCGTTGAAGGGGCTTCCCGGGACGCACGGATCGGCGGCGTCGGAGCGGAGCGTCACGCCGTCGGCGAAGAGCTTCCGGCCCTTCTTCCCCGCCGCCCAGGAGCGCCCCTCGTCCGCGGCGCGCGCGTCGAGCGACCAGAGGAAGTAGGCGAGGATCTCGCCGACCGCGGCCGGCTCCAGGATCACGTCGTACTTCCCCGGCGGGAGCGGCCGAGGATGAAGCGCGGCCTTCGCCTTCTCACACGCCACGCGCGCGCGCGCGGCGGTGTCGATGCGCGAGACGTCGGTGTCGATCGCCTCGGCCCACCCCGAGGCGTCCTCGGACATCGCGGTGTTGCTGTAGACCGCCTCCGTCCGGCGGCAGGCGCCGGTGAGCCCCTTCGAATTGGCCAGGATCGTCTCGAAATCGGTCGTGTGGTGGGAGCCGGCGAGTGTGAGCCCCTCCGCGCGGGCGACCTCGATCCCCTTCAGGATGGCGCGCGCCTTGTCGGGGGGGGAGATCTGCGCGGTGGACAGGGCGTGACACGACATCGGGGGGAACTTCTGCGCGCCGGGTTCCTCCACGTACTCCGAGTCCTCGGGCGTGGCCCGGGCCAGGTCGCACGCGCGCGACAGGAGCGCCTCGGCGCCCGCGTCGGAGAGGTCGTTGGCGGTCGCCGAGGCGCTCCGGCGTCCGAACGACACGCGGACCGTCAGGTTCCGCTTGCGCTCGACGATGTTCTGGGTGATCTCGTTGTTGGCGAAGCGGGAGGACGCCTTTGAGATGGCGTCGAACCGCACCGCCGTCGCGTCGGCGCGCGAGCGGTCGAGGATCCGGTCCATCAGCCACCGGGGGTCAGCCGCGCGCTTGGGGAGCTGCGAGGTGGGGTTGTGGATCGTTGTCGACGGCATGTCAGATCCCCCCGGCGCGGTAGCTCTTCATCGTTTCCGATGCGCCCCCCACGTCGACCTGGCGGAACCGCGCGGGCGCGGCGCCATGCGTCATCTGGGAGATCTGCATCGGGTCCCCCTTGCCGCAGTTGAGGACTCCGTTCGGGACCCAGGCGCGCTCGTCGCAGACCGCGTCGCAGGAGGCCCAGAAACGGGGGGTGATCGACTGGTAGGTGACGTCCTTGAGCATCCCCGTGATCCTCCCGTCCTTGATCTCCCAAAAGGCGTCGCCGCCGAACTGGAAGTTCAGCCGCATCTGGTCGATCGAGAACGACCCCATTCCCTCGATGTAGATCCCCTCCTTCGTGTCGGCGATCAGCTCCTGGAGCGTTAGGCGCCTGCGGCCGGGCATGAGCGACAGGTTCGGGATCCGCACGATCGGGATCGAGGACCAGTGGTCGGCGCGGTTCCCGCCGGTCGAGCGGTCCTGGCCGATGACGGGGGCGACCTCGCGGCTGGTGGAATAGCCGCGCAGGATCCCCTCCTCGACGATGTCCCAGCGCTGGCCGGCGACCCCGTCGTCGTCGAACCCTCCGGTCGCGAGCCCCCCCTCCAGCGTGTTGTCGGCGACGAGGTTCACGACCGGGGAGCCGTACCGGAAGTTCCCGATCTTCTCGGGGGTCGCGAAGGAGCGCCCCGCGAGCGACTCCTCCATCCCGAGGACCCGGTCGAGCTCGGTGGCGTGCCCGACCGACTCGTGGATCGTAAGCGCCAGGTGCAGGGGGTCCAGGATCAGGTCGCGCTTCCCGACCGGGCACGGCTTCGCCTGGAGGTGCTCGACCGCCTGCTCGGCGACGCGCTGGGCGTTCGCCAGCAGGTCCTCCTCGCGGACGATCTCGTACCCGCGCGTCTGCGGCGGGGGCTCGTAGTTGCGCGACTTCGCGTCGTTCTTCCCGACGGCGGTCGCGCCGTACCCGACCTGGCTCGTGATCACGTCGGACTCCGCGAGCGTCCCCTCGGTCGAGGCGAGCACCTTGTGGACGCCGCGGAACGACATGGCGCCGTAGGTCTTCCTGATCTTCGCCACCGAAAGCATCCTCTCGGCGACGCGCAGGAGGAGGTCGGCCTTGCGCTCCACCGGGATCTTGAACGGGTCGATCTCGCGCGGGGAGACGAACGACGAGACCTGCGCCTTCTCCGGGGCGAGCGTGATCTTCCCCCCGGGCCGCGTCAGCGCGCTCGCCCGCGCGACCGCTACCGCCTCGCGCGCGCACGCCTCGACCCCTTCGTTCGTGAGGTCCGCGGATCCCGCGAACCCCCACGACCCATCGGCGACGACGCGGACCCCGAGCCCGATATCCTCGCTATCGGTCAGAGAGTTGACCCGCTTGTCCTGCGTCCGGATGTCCCGACGGCGGTACCGTGCGAGGCGCGCGTCCGCGTATGTCGCCCCGGCCGCCCTCGCGGCGTCGAGGGCGTGGAGGGCGAGGTCTTTCATGGGGCGCATCATACAGGCCGCGAAGCGCGAAGCGTCCAGCGTACAGCGGGGGTCGCACTACCCCCTGTCGTCCCGAGGGGTACAAGGTTCCTGCGGACCGAGGGACCCGTGTTTGTCGTGCTGTCGATGAACATAGGTCCCTCGTCGCTCGTGCGCGGTTCGACGGCTCCTCGGGACGATAGGTGATTATTGCAAGCCCAATCCGTACACTTGCTTGTGAGAAAGCCTACAATGAATTCCATGGCGAAGGTGAAGACTCCCGTCAAGCCGACGGGGAAGAAAAAGGGGAAGGGTTCTCCGGAGGGATCGCCGCCCGAGGAGGAGGCTCCCGTCGAGGAGCCGGCGCACGACAAGGATTCCGTCGTCGCGCATAAGATGGCGTCCGAGCAGCGCGAGATCTCGGTCTCGGAGTTCTTCACGAAGAACCGGCACCTGTTGGGGTTCGACAATCCGCGCAAGGCGCTCCTGACGACGGTCAAGGAGGCGGTTGACAACTCGCTCGACGCGTGCGAGGAGGCGGGCGTCCTCCCGGACGTCGAGGTGACGATCCGCCCGGTCGAGGGGAACGCCGAGCGGTTCCGCGTGATCGTCGAGGACAACGGCCCCGGGATCGTCAAGCAGCAGATCCCGCAGATCTTCGCGAAGCTCCTGTACGGCTCGAAGTTCCACCGCCTGCGGATGTCGCGCGGCCAGCAGGGGATCGGGATCTCTGCGGCGGGGATGTACGGGCAGCTCACCACGGGCCAGCCGGTGCGGATCACCAGCCGCATCTCCTCGCGCAAGCCGGCGCACTATTACGAGGTGGTCATCAACACCCACAAGAACGAGCCGGACATCCTGAAGGAAGAGGCGGTCGAGTGGGACAAGCCGCGCGGGACCCGCGTCGAGCTCGTCATCGAGGGGAAGTACCAGCGCGGGCGGCTCTCCGTGGACGACTACCTCGAGCAGACGGCGATCGCCAATCCGCACGTCGAGGTTCTCTACGAGGCGCCCGACGGGGAGAAGTTCAAGTACCCCCGCGCGGCGAAGGATCTACCGACCCCCCCGAAGGAGATCAAACCGCACCCCTACGGAGTCGAGCTCGGGACCCTGATCAAGATGCTGCGCGGGACCTCCTCGCGCCGCGTCTCGGGGTGCCTCGCCTCGGACTTCTCCCGCGTCTCGCCGCGCGTCGCCGCCGAGATCTGCAGGGGGGCCGGGCTCGACGTCACGACCTCCCCGAAGAAGGTCGCGGTCGCCGAGGCGGACCGGCTTCTGACCGCCATCCGCGGGACGAAGATCATGGCCCCCTCGACCGACTGCCTCTCCCCGATCGGGGAGGATCTGATCCGCAAGGGGTTGTCGCGCCAGATCGACGCGGCGTTCCAGTGCGCCGTGTCGCGCTCGCCGGCGGTCTACCGGGGGAACCCGTTCGCCATCGAGGCGGGGATCGCCTTCGGCGGGAAGCTTTCGCCGGACGGCGACAAGAAGCCGGAACAGGAAGCAACCGCCCCGCCGAAGGACAAGGAGAACGAGCCGGAGGCGGTGAAGCTCCTGCGCTTCGCCAACCGCGTCCCCCTCCTCTATCAGCCCGGCGCGTGCGCGATCACAAAGGCGGTGGTGTCGATCGACTGGCGCTCCTACGGCCTCCAGCAGCCGCGCGGCTCGCTCCCCCTGGGGCCCGCGGTGATCTTCGTCCACATGGCCTCCGTCTGGGTCCCGTTCACCTCCGAGAGCAAGGAGGCGGTCGCGCATTACCCCGAGATCCTGAAGGAGATCAAGCTCGCGCTGCAGGAGTGCGGCCGCCAGCTGTCGATGTTCATCAACCGCCGCCGGCGGATGGCGGAGGAGTTCAAGAAGCGGTCCTACATCGAGAAGTACATCCCGCAGCTGGTGATCGGCCTGCGGGACATCCTCGGGTTTTCCGAGGCGGACGCGAAGCGTTGCACGAAGAACCTCCAGGCGATCCTGGAGAAGACGAGGGGGGAGCTGGACACGAGCATCCTCGGGAAGAAGGGGGCTGGGACGAGGAACGGGGAGTGAGGAGTCAGGAGACGGGAGTCAGGAGACAGGAGAACGGTCATGGCGGAGCGTAAGAAGGCCGGCGGCCCGAGCCGCATTACCGGCAAGGAGATCGTCAAGCGGATGGAGGACTCCGCCGGGGGGGTGTACGGGAAGATCATGAAGCACAAGCACCCCGAGATCACCTTCCCGGTCCGGGCGCTGTCGAACGTGACGTACGACCCGAAGGTCGGGTACTTCGAGATCCGCGGGGAGACGGTCTCGCGCACGCTCCACTACAACACGGTCAAGACGTTCGCCCAGACGATGCGGATGATGGGGATGTCGAAGGAACTGATCCGCACCGACGACTTCGCCACGAAGCGGGACGCCTACTACATGTCGAAGAACTGGGAGGAGGCGCGCTTCGACGAGCAGGTCGAGTCCGACACGGTGATGGACGACCTGGAAGCCCACTTCATGGTCAACCGCGAGCAGCTCGGGTTTGTCCCGGACGAGCACGGCGGTCAGGTGGCGGGGGAACTGGTCGTCATCGACCGCGACCGGGAGACCGGCCGGCGACTGGAGATCGACTGCACCCGGTTCGGCTCGGGCGCCTACGCGGTGCCGCCGACGGTCGAGCACCTGGAGTTCAAGACCTCCGCGAAGTTCGTCCTGGCGATCGAGACGGGGGGGATCTTCCAGCGCCTCGCGGCGCACAATTTCTGGCGGAAGGCGAAGTGCATCCTCGTGAGCATGGGGGGCGTACCGACCCGCGCCTGCCGCCGGTTCATCCGGCGCCTGTCGGAGTCGAACAGGATGCCGGTCTACGCCTTCGTCGACTGCGACCCGTACGGGATCTCGAACATCTACCGCACGCTGAAGGTCGGCTCCGGGAACGCCGCGCACATCAACCAGTACTTCTGCGTCCCGCACGCGACGTATCTCGGCGTGACCCCGCAGGACATCAAGGACTACTCGCTTCCGACGCATCCCCTCAAGGAGGTCGACATCAAGCGCGCCGACGACGCCCTCAAGAACGACCCGTTCTTCCAGCACTACAAGCCGTGGCAGGACGCGATGAAGATGCTCCTCGCCATGGGGGTCCGCGCCGAGCAGCAGGCGTTCTCGAAGCATACGCTCTCATACGTCATGGACGAGTACCTGCCGAGGAAGTTGAAGCATACGGAGAAGTTCCTGCCGTAGCGGGCCAAGAGGGATCCCCTCGCGTGGGCACACCGAACCTCAGCCCCCGCGAGGGGGTCCCTCCCGGCCCGGTCGTCTCTCTTGACATATGCAGCACCCCCTGTTCCATGCGGTGAAGGGAGGTGGGGTATGCCGAAGTCGCCGAGGGAGATGTTCGAAGCGGTCATGCGGAACCTGGAGGCCCGGACCGGCAAGCCGGTCGAGGCGTGGGTTCGATTGCTGAAGCGCTCGGGTCTGAAGGAGAGGAAGGAACGCGTGGCGTGGCTGAAGGAACGGCACGGCCTGGGGTTCGTCCAGGCGCAGGTGGTCGCGGACGTGGCGGACGGGAAGGGGAGTGGCTACGAGGACGGGGAGGCCCTGATGGATCGGATGTTCCGGGGTCCGAAGGCCGCCTTGCGGCCGGTGTACGAGTCGCTCGAGAAGGCGGCGCGGCGTCTCGGTGCCGATGTGACCGTCTATCCGTGCAAGACCTACGTCGTTTTCCGGCGCCGGGTCAAGTTCGCAACGGTGAAGCCCGCCACGGCGTCACGCGTGGATCTCGGGCTCACGCTTGGGAAACGACCGGCGCTCGGGCGCCTGGGCAAGGTCCGCGCGCTGCGCGGCGACGAGCAGATCACGCATGTTGTCCCCTTGTCGACCGTCGCCGAGGTGGATCGCGAGGTCCTGGGGTGGTTGCGCGAGGCGTATGAAACGGTCTGATCGGGGTGGGGCGGCCGGTGCGGTCATGGACGGAGCGGGTCAGCGCCCTGCCGGGCGAGTCCGCAGCCAGTCGCGGAACGCGCGCAGGCGAGGAAGCGATTCGCGGTCCTTGACGCGGTCGGCGGCCTCCTTGCTCCGGATGATGTCGTCGATGTGGCAGACCGCCATTCCCTCGACGGTCACGGCGCGCGATGCCGCGTCCTCGAACGTCTCGATCCCGTCCGGGGCGAAGACGAGATCGATGTCGAACGGCCCCGTGCGGATCTGCACGAAATCCTTGCCGCGGCGGATCTCCTCCTGCTGGCCGGTGTCGAGCGGGTAGCCGAGGTCCCGGAGGGCCGCCACGAGGGCGGCCCCGTTCTCGGGCGATTTCTTCACGAAGACGTCTGCATCTTGCGTGGTGTCGGGGAAGCCGAGCAGGATCGCGCCTGACTTCCCGAGGAACAGATAGTGCACCTTGTGGCGGGCGAAGACGCGCGCGATCTGGCGCGCCTGCGGGTAGTCAAACCGTCCGGCCATACCCGAGCCAGGAGGGGAGGTTCTCCTGGCACCAGAGGCGGTACGCCTCCATCGTGTCGAAGGCGCGGAACGGCGCGTCGTCCAGGACCGGCTTGTGCGTCTTCAGGAAGGCGTACTTCATGCGTTGTTCGAGGGGACGCCGCGCGGCCGCCTCGAAGTCGAGGATCCAATCCAAGCACTCGGAGCGCTCGTCCACGCAGGGCATTCTACCCCGCGTGCGGGGGGCCGGAGGCTCTGGTCCCGGGGGACCGGGGCCCGGTCCGTGACATAATCGTCCCGTGATCTCCTTCGTCGTCCCCGCCTTCAACGAGGCGGCGTTCATCGGGCGCACGGTGAGGCAACTGCGGTTCGCCGGAGAGCGGTCGGGTCGGCCGTTCGAGATCGTCGTGGCGGACGACGGGTCGACCGACGCGACCGCGGCGATCGCCGCACGGGAGGGGGCGAGGGTCGTCCCGGTCCGCAAGCGGCAGATCGCGGCGGTCCGCAACGCCGGTGCGCGCGGGGCGCGCGGGGATGTTCTGGTCTTCGTGGATGCCGACACGCTCGTTCCCGCGAGCGTCCTTCGCGCGGCGCTCGCCCACCTGGAGTCCGGCGGGGCAGGGGGCGGTGCGAGGGTCCGGTTCGACCGGGATGCGCCGCGTACCTTGCGAGCGGCCGCAGGCGCGTTCCTCTGGCTCTGGAACCGCTGCGGGTGCGCGGCGGGGTGTTTCCTGTACGCCACGCGCAAGGCGTTTGAAGCGGCCGGCGGCTGGGACGAACGCTACTTCGCAACGGAGGAACTGTTCCTGTCCATGGCACTGCGCCGACAGGGGCCGTTTCGCGTCGTCCGCCCGCACGTTCTGACCTCTGCGCGGAAGCTGACGCGCGACCGCCTGCGCTCGCATCTGGCGCTTCTGAGCCGTTTCGCGACCGGCGGTGGATTCGCCGTGGCGCGTTGCCGCGACGGTCTCGACCTGTGGTATCGCGAGCGGATCACGGGGTGCCGAGTCGGCGGGCGGCTTCCGCGTACACCTCCGCGTCGCGGCGGATACCGACGCAGAGGACCTGGACGATGACGCGGGAGCGTTCGACCCGGTAGATGACCCGGTAGTCCCCGACGCGCAGGCGTCGGAAGGCCGACAGGGGCGGACGCAACGGCTTGCCGTACGACTCCGGGGCGAGCCCCAGGCGGCGCTCGATGGCGCGGACGATCTTCTCCTGTTCCGCGCGCGGGATGCGTGGAAGGTCCTTCTCGAGGACCTTCGGATGGAAGACGACCGTCCAGGTCATCCCGTCAGCGCCGGATCCCGAGCCGCTTCTTGACGGTTTCCAGAGGGACGTATTCGACAGGGGCCTCGCGGGCGCGGTCGCGCGCCAGATGGCCCAGGGCGAGATCCTCGAACTCGTCAAGGAGGGTTTCCTGCCGCTCCCACTCCTCGATCGGGACCAGGACGGCCACGGGCTTCCCCCGCTTTCCGATGAGGACGCGCTGCGTCCGGGCAAGACGGAGGATCTCGTCGGAACGCGCGCGCAGTTCCGTGATCCCGATCAGCGTGGATGGGCGGTCGACGGTCAACATGGGCACCTCCACCGGAAGCGTGTCTCGGTGCCGCAATGGTGTCAATTAGAATGTCGTTTGAAATGGCATTTTAAATGGCTTCTTTACCCCAGCGGATCCTTCATCTTCATCCCGAACGTCTCCGCCACCGGCCGGTTCGCGAGCACCCCGTCGACGAGGTTGACCCCCTCGGCGGTCGCGCGGTCGTCCTGCGCGGCGCGGCGCCACCCCTTCCCGGCGATCGACAGGATGTACGGGAGGGTCGCGTTGGTGAGCGCGTACGTCGAGGTCCGCGGCACCGCCCCGGGCATGTTCGCGACGCAGTAGTGGACGATCCCGTCGACCGTGAACGTCGGGTTCGAGTGCGTGGTGGGGCGGACCGTCTCGACGCACCCGCCCTGGTCCACCGCGACGTCGACGATCACCGCGCCCGGCTGCATCGACTTGAGCATGTCGCGCTCCACCAGCGTCGGCGCCTTCGCGCCGGGTGACAGGACCGCCCCGATCAGCAGATCCGCGTGCTGGATGTGGCGCCGGACGTTGGCGGGGTTCGACATGAGCGTCGTGACGTTGGCGGGCATCACGTCGGCGAGGTAGCGCAGGCGCGATAAGTTCACGTCCAGGAGGTAGACGGCGGCGCCGAGCCCTGCCGCGATCCGCGCCGCGTTGGAGCCGACGACCCCTCCGCCGAGGATCACCACGTGCCCCGGTGCGACGCCGGGAACGCCGCCGAGGAGCACCCCGCGTCCGCCGTTGGAGCCCTCCAGGTAGTTGGCCCCCTTCTGGACCGCCATGCGCCCGGCGATCTCGCTCATCGGCGTCAGGAGGGGGAGCTCCCCGCTGCCCAATCGGATCGTCTCATAGGCGATCCCGGTAACGCCGGAGGCGAGCAGCGCATCGGTCAGTTCCAGGGATGCCGCCAGGTGCAGGTAGGTGAAGAGGATCTGCCCGCGCCGCAGCATCCGGATCTCCTGCGGCTGCGGCTCCTTCACCTTCACGATCATCTCGGCGGAAACGAAGATCTCCGCGGCGCTCGCTACGATCTTCGCCCCGGAGCGCGCGTACTCCTCGTCCGGGAAACCGCTCCCGACGCCGGCTCCGCGCTCGACGAGGACCGTAGCGCCACGGCGGACGCACTCCTCCGCGCCAGAGGGGAGGAGCCCCACGCGCATCTCGTTGTCCTTGATCTCTTTCGGGACGCCGAGGATCACAGGCCTAGGCGGTGAGTCTCCCCGGAAGGGAACCCTAGGTCAATGGTCGCTAATCGGAGCGGTGGCTGTTTGACAAGTGCTCAAGGCTATGCTCAAATGCAAGTGGTTGCCGTGCCGTGGGTTCTGGAACACTGCCTTCGAGGTTCGTAGGGCCTGGAGGGGGAGATGAAGACAAAGAAGGATATCGTGAAGGAGATCTCCGAAGAGGTCAACCTCACTCAGGTCGACACAAAGCGAGTTGTTCAAATGACTTTCGATGCGATCATCGACACGATCGTAAACGAGGGGCGGATCGAACTGCGGAATTTCGGCGTGTTCGAGGTCAAGGAGCGCAAGCCACGCAAGGCGCGCAACCCCAGGACCGGTCAGGAGGTGTTCGTCGGGGCCAAGCGCGTCGTCACGTTCAAGCCCGGCAAGGTGATGCAGCACCGCGTCCGCGGCGCGAAGCTGCCGGGCCCCCCGCCCGGCGAACCCCCGACGCTGTAGCGCGCTTCTCTCTTCTCGCCTCGGGGAGCGGTCACCTTCTACACTCCGGCGTCCCGCTGAAGTACGCGGGCGATAGGGGGTCGCGATGGGCGGAGGGAAGTCGGGCCTGTTCCTGGTCGTCGTCGATGCCGCGGTGATCGCGGGGCTGGTCGTCTGCGCCACGCTGGGGGCCGACTGGCCGTTCCTCCAGGCCGGGTTCATCGGCGTCAAGGTCGTGCCGGTGCCGTCGGCGCCCGGGACGGAGCCGGTCGAATCGGGCGCGAGGTCCGGCTTGGGCGACTCGTCGCCGACCCCCAGCGCCCCCCGCGTGCCGACGCCCGAGGAGATCGCGGCGCGGGAGGCGGCGGACGCCGAGCGCTCTTTGGCCGACGCGGACTGGCAGCGGGTCGAGCCGCTCTGGGAGACGTGGCGCTCGTTCATGGCGGAGGTGGAGCCGCAGGCGGGACGTCTCACGGATGCGACCCGCGAAAGGCTCCAAACACAGTTCCGCGAGTTGCGGGACGCGATGGAGCGGTTCGTCGCCGCGCATCCCCAGGATACGCGCGCGCGGGTGAACTGCCACAACATGCAGGAGCGGATGGGCGCGGACCGGTACCACGCGATCCAGGGGAAGTAGCCGCGCAGGGCGCGGATGGAGGGTTCCATGCGGATCGTCCTGCTTCCCGGCGACGGGATCGGCGTCGAGGTGATGCGCGAGGGGGAGAAGGTGCTCGCCGCGGTCCAGTCGATCCTGGGCGAGCGGTGGGACATCGGGCGATTCCCGTGCGGCGGGAAGTTCTACCTGGAGCACGGGAAGGACTGGCCCGACGGGGCCGAGGCGGCGTGCCGGGCGGCCGACGCGATCTTCCTCGGTGCGGTCGGCTGGCCCGACCCGCAGGACCCCTCGCGTCCCGTCACGATGCCGGACGGCCGGATGGCCGGCTGGAGCCCGGTGATCGGCAACCGCTCCCGCCTCGGGCTCTACGCGAACGTCCGTCCCGTGCGGCTGTTCCCGAACGTCCCGCACCGGATCCACGGCGCCCACCGGAAGGTCTGGGACGAGGACAAGGTCGATATGGTGTTCGTCCGGGAGAACACGGAGGGGCTCTACGCGGGGATCGGCGGGATCCACGCCCCGGGCGGACGGAAGGAGACGGCTGTCGACGTGCGACTGATCACGCGCGCCGGGGCGGAGCGGGTCATCCGATTCGCCTTCGATCTGTGTCGGAAGCGGGCGCGTGGCGCCCCGGCGGACGGAGTCAAACGCCTCACCTGCATCGTGAAGGACAACGTCCTGGACGGGTGTCGCCTCTTCGCGGAGGTGTTCCAGGGGGTGTCGAAGGAGTACCCCGACGTCGTCACGGAGGCCGCGATCGTCGACGCGTTCACCCAGTGGCTGATGACCGGGCCGGAGAAGTTCAACGTGCTCGTCACGACGAACATGTTCGGGGACATCGTCACCGACCTCGCCTCGGTCCTGCAGGGGGGGATGGGGATGGCGCTCGGGGCAAACATCGGCGACGAGCACGCGATGTTCGAGCCGATCCACGGCTCGGCGCCGAAGCACGCGGGCCAGGACAAGGCGAACCCGATCGCGATGATCCTGGCGGTGGCGGAAGGACTGCGCTGGTTGGGGGGGCGCCGCCAACGCGCCGACCTGTCTTCGATGGGGGACGCCGTCGAGGCCGCCGTCCGTTCGATCCTCGCCGACGGCGCGCCGCTCACCTACGACCTGGTGGGGGAGCAGAAGGCCGCGCGCACCTCGCAGGTCGGCGATGCGGTCGTGAAGCGCCTGACGTCCGGCGCCGCGCTCGGGAAGGGCGCCGCGCTCAAGGTTTCAAGGGCGAAGGCTGCGGCGAAGGTAAAACGGCGGTAGTCCCTACCTCGGTGCCTTTGCCCACGCCATCGGGCGGTTGCATGCTCCGCCCGAGGACGTGCGCCCGACGGCGATCACGCCGATGGCGAACTTTTTGTCGATCCGCTCCACGCCCCACTGGCACGCCTGGGCGGGTTCCATCCCCTGCTCGATCCTCTCGTAGACGCGCAGGGCAAGGAACTCCCGGAGGATCTCCTCGCCGCGCCCCGTGGTGGCGACCGCGCCGGCCGGACCCGCGTAGAGGCCGCACCCGGGGACCGGGGAGTCGCCGATCCGGCCCTGGATCGTGAAGGAGGTTCCCCCCGTCGAGTTCGCCGCCGCGAAGGTTCCGTCCGCGGCGCGGGCGACCGCGCCGATGGTGTCGCACCCGAGGGCGTCCTTCATCGAGGTGGCGAAGTTCCAGTGGCGGCGGAGCGCCGCCAGATCCCACGGGGAATCGGTGGACGGCTTGTCGGCAACCTGCGCGCGCCGTCTCTCCCACTCGCGCCGGGCCTCCGCGTGCGTCGGGTCGTGCGACTTGAAGCCGTGCGCGCGCGCGAACCGGAGCGCCCCCTCGCCGCCGAGGATCCGGTGGGGGGTCTCCATCACCTTGCGCGCCACGAGGATCGGGTTCTTCACATCGCGCAGCAGGGTCACCGCCCCGAACTTCCCGTCGGAGGTCATGCACGAGGCATCCATCTCGATCGTCTTCCCGTCGAGCCGGATCACCGAGCCGGTCCCCGCGTTGAACCGCGGGTCGTCCTCGAGATGGACCGCTGCGCGGACGGTCGCCTCGAGCGCGTTTTCCCCGCCCTGAAGCGCGGCGAGCCCGAGGAGGCACGCCTTCGCCGGTCCGTCGCGGTGCCTCGCGTCGGAACCCGCTCCGCCGTGTGCGACGACGCAGGGGGCTGCCATGCGGGGATTATCGGGGGACAGTCACCTTATTTCCATGCTGTGCTCATCGCGCGCAGGGAGATGAGGTGACTGTCCCCCGAAGATTGGTCGGGGAGACAGGATTTGAACCTGCGGCCTCTTGGTC
>JACQRN010000299.1 GCA_016206515.1 Planctomycetota bacterium
CCTCTGGGGCGGAGGTGACGCTCCCCCTGCGCCCCTTCTACCGGAGCCAGGCGACCCTGCTCGGCTCGTTCATGGGGTCGCGATGGGAACTCCTGGAGGCGCTCCGGTGGATCGGTTCCGGGAAGGTCAGGCCGGTCGTCGGCGCGACGTTCCCCCTGGAGAAGGCGGCGGACGCCCAGCGCGCCATGGAGGCGCGCCATCAATTCGGGAAGATCGTTCTCCTTCCCTGAATCCCTACCACCCCTGCGGCTGCGTCTGCGGCGGAGGGGGCGGCCCCTGCTGCATCTGCGCGCCGAGCATCATGAGCATCGGGACCGCGCTCGACATCGTTGCGACGCTCGATGCCGGGATGTGGCAGCCGAACTCCATCGTCCCCTCCGGGAACCCGGCGTAGAACGCGATCGGCGCCTGTCCGAGAGTCCCGACCGAGGCGAACGGGTTGGTCGGGAGTCCCATGGTTCGCGCCTGGATGTCCCCGCCGAACACGATCGCCCGGATCAGGTCGATCGCGAACATCGAGCAGGCGTGACCGGGGACCTGCGCGACCATCTGCGTATGCCAGGCGGGGGCGGTCGGCGCTCCCGCCGCGGCGATACGGCCCACGGCCGCGCGCAGACGGGCCTCGTCGCCCATGACCATCGTTTGCACGGGCGCCCCCAGGTGCAAGGCCATGCGCATGTCCGCCCCGCCGAACATCCGGCGGACCGCCTCCGCGGCCTCGGGCGGCGCCCCGGGAGGAACGAGAGGAATTGTGATCTCCGCAACGGGGAAGCCAGCGTGCTCGTACCAGCGGGAGATGCTCGGCGCATTCGGCACGGTGGGACGAAGGGCGCTGAACCAGGTCTCCAGCGCCCCCCTCGTTGCGGGCGTTGGGGCACCGCCCATGTACCCCTCCATGCAGAGTCCACCCGGCACATACGCCGCGGCGACCTCATCGCCGTACATCGACACCACCCCCCGGAAGGCATCGATCGCCCCCGACGACGCGGCGCCACCGCCGGACGATGTCATGGCCGCGATCATCCCCTCGAACCCCTCCATCCACGAAGCCCGGTCGTACCGCATCGCCATCGTGAGCCAGGCGTCAGGCGGGAGCATCCGGTGCAGGGTCCCCAGACCCGAGGGCTGCGCCCGGAAGAACGTCTCCATCCCCGAAAGCGCCTCGGGTGAGACGCGCCACGTCGCGCGGACGCGCTCGGCGGAGAGATCGGCCGCTCCCTCCACGCGACCCGCCTGCTGGACCGCCTTCAGGATCATGTCGAAGTACCAACCGAGCATGGCGCGCTGGACCGCCGCCTGTGCGGGATCGGAAATCCCGAGGCTCATCATGAGCAGGGCCTGGTCGCGCCCCTCGACGATCTTCGCCTCCAGGTTCGCTCCGCCGACCGCCCGCAGCCGCGCGACATCCAGGACCATCCGCACATCCCCCGTCGTGGCGAACGCCGGGGCGGGACCCGCCTCGTAGGCGAGATGCGCCGCATCGCTCGAAACGAGCGCATACCCGCCCCGCTCCACGATGACGGAACCCGGGTCCATCTTCTGGAACGCCTCGCGGAACGCCAGGGCGTCGCGGACCGGAACGATCAGCAGGGGGACCGGTTCCTTGGAGAACGGATCCTCGCCGGGCGCAACGGGAGCCAGCCGCATCGCGAACGCGGCCGACCGGGTCAGGTCGATCGAGGTTGCCAGAGGGGTCGCCATGAACTGTTCGATCTGCACGGAAAGCATCGGATAGAACTGCGGGCACGCCGCCATCCCGAACGCGTCGAGGTCGCGGCGGACGTCCGCCAGGGGAGCCGTCTCGATATAGAGGAACGCATCGGCCGGGCAGAGCGAGGCGGGGGAAGCCGCCGCACCCGTCGCGACCTCATCGCCGGAGGCCGGAGGGACGACGAAGAACGCCAGAGCGAGCAGCAACCCGATCGCGATCCGCTTCATATCCCCGCCTCCCCTTTTGCCCGCGGGGTTCCCGGCCCGCGGGGCGGACATTGTAGGGGGGTGCCCGCCGGGGATGGGAGGGGTTTCAGGGATTGTTCCGCAAGACCTGCACGGATGTGATCGCGCGGAACAGGAGGAACTGCGCCCACAGGGCGAGGACGAGGCGGAGAAGCCGGGTCCACCCGTACTCCGTCACGGTCAGGTGGAGAAGGACGATCGCCGAGAGCGTGAACAGGAGCACACACAGATGGAGGCACCATCCGATGCGCCGGCGCACACCGAGGCCGAGGAGCGCCGCGGCCGCC
>JACQRN010000321.1 GCA_016206515.1 Planctomycetota bacterium
AGTTGGGGGAGCGTCGCGCAAAGGTTGAGCGTGTGAAACCTGCGAGATCGGGAGAGTTCACGCAGGCGTCCCTCCCGTTGGGAAACGGTGAACATCCAGATATGGCGAGCCATGGCGACGGCAGCGGCTGTGGCCGCCATCCATCCGAGATTTGCGGTTGAACCTGTTCGCGAGGGCGTTCTTTGCTGCGGATCCCCGTCCACCGTGAGCACGGAAAATGCGACGAACAGCGACAACTCTGCGAGGGCGAGCATGCCTGCGACGGCCCCGAACCTGCGAGCGATGGCCCGCGCAAGATAGGATTCAGCCCACTCCATCACCTCTTCGTGACTCGGTTTCACGCCACCCTACCCGTGTCGTGGTAGATGCGTGCCGTCCCCCGCTGAGGCAGGCGCATCAGCGTCGCCCCGGAGCCCCGCGCCAGATCGATCGCAAGGGAACTCGGCGCGCCGACGGTAGCGAGGAACGCGATCCCGACGCGGAGCGACTTGATCACCAGCTCGTACCCGCCGCGGCCGGAAAGGAGGACGACGCCGCGCGACAGGTCGCGGCGGTCCCGGAGGCACGTTCCGATCGCCTTGTCGAGGGCGTTGTGGCGGCCGATATCCTCGCGGCAGGCCCAGAGCGCGCCGCCGGAGGAGAAGATCGCGGCGGCGTGGCACCCCCCGGTCGCCGGGAAGAGCCTCTGCGCGCGGCGCATCCGTCGCTCCATCCGCGCGAGCGCTGGCCTCTCGACGCGCGGGCGCCCCGGCGCGAGGGGGCGGATCCCCGTGAGAAGCCGCGAGACGTCCGCCGATCCGCACACCCCGCACGAGGCGCGGATCTCATGGACCCGGGAGAGCGCCCCGAGCCTCCTCCGCGCGGAGGGGGTCCGGAGGCGGATCGTCAGGGTGTCCGCCTCCCCCTTTTTCGCGGCGGGGCGGTAGAGGCAGGAGGAGACGTCGCGGACGGATCGCACGATCCCCTCCGAGGCTAGAAAGCCTACCCCAAGTGCCTTCTCGTCCCCCGGCGTGCGCATCGTCACGAGTGTCGTCCCGCCGATCTTCAGGACGAGGGGCCGTTCGACGGCGACGAGGTCCGACCCTCCCGCGGGCAGGAGGTACCGTCGGGAACCCGCGGTGAGGGCTGACGTGGAGGCAGGCGTCATCGTCCCGCGGGGAGCACGATCTCTGCCCCGTGATCGCCGGAGGCGGCGAGCCGTGCGTCGCACGTCAGTAGCGGCGCACGCAGGGCTTCGGCGAGGGCGACGTACGCGGCGTCGTAGGCGGTCAGGTTCCCGCGCAGGCCCCAGATGCGCCGCAGGAAGAGGTCGTGCGGGTAGCGGGTCAGGGGGAGGGAGGCGAGGTCGTCGAGCGCCACGCCAGCACGCTCCTCCGTGATCCGGTTGGAGAGGAGGTAGCGTCGAAGGACCTGGGCCACCTCCACGTCGAGGAGGTGGGGGGCGTGCAGGGTCTCCCCCTTCCGGTAGATCCGCTCCTCGACCGCGGGCGCGGTGCTCGTGCGCAGGAGAACCTCCAGGACGGCCGACGCGTCGAGGACGATCAACGTTTGTCCCTCTCCCGGCGCACGGCGTCCGCGGGAGACGGGTACGGCGCGACCGGCTCGCGCGCGGCGAGCCGGGAGCGCAGCTCGTCCAGGGTGGGGCGCTCGGCGAGCCGGCGGATCTCGGCCAGGAGGTAGTCGGACAGCGACATCCCCGCGAGCGCCGCCCGGGCCTTGAGGGCCCGGTGGATCGGGTCGGGGACGTTCCGGATCTGCAGCATCGTTCCCATGTAAATATAATACTCGCATTCAATTCGCATGCAAAGTTTAAAATCGCAATATCTCGCTCTCCTGTCTCCCGACTCCTGTCTCCTGACTCCTTCGTTTACCCTGTGTCCACATGAACCCCCGCATCGGCCCTTCCCCCGCGCCGCTCCCCCGGGCGTTCGGCGAGCGGCTGCGCGAGTGGGTCCCGTTCGGCCTCCTCGTAAAGAGGAAGCCGCGCCACTTCCGCGAGATGCTCTCCGTCGCCTGGGAGAACCGCGGCCGGTGGCTCTACGCCTGGCGCATCCTGCGGCACGGCGTCTGCGACGGGTGCTCGCTCGGGCCGCGCGGGTTGCGCGACGATGTCATCCAGGGCGTGCACCTGTGCACGACGCGGCTGCGGTTGCTGCGGCTCAATACGATGCGGTCGTTCGACCCGTCGGCGGTCGCGGACGCAGGGGCGCTCTCGTCGATGTCGAACGAGGATCTCCAGGCTCTCGGGCGCGTGCCATGCCCCCTGGTGCGCGAGAAGGGGGACCGCGGCTTCCGGCGCGCCTCGTGGTATGAGGCCCTGGTGCTCATCTCTCAGCGGCTCGAGCGCGTCCCCGGCGACCGGATGGCGTTCTTCGCCACCAGCCGCGGGATCACGAACGAGGCGTACTACACGTTCCAGAAGGCGGCGCGTCTGATGGGGTCCCCCCACGTCGACTATTGCGCGCGGCTGTGCCACGCGCCGTCGGGGTACGGGATCGCCGACACGATGGGGGTGGGGGCGCCGACCTGTTCGCTCTCGGACATGATCGGGACCGATCTGCTGGTCCTGTGGGGGACGAACCTCGCGAACAACCAGCCGGTGACGACGAAGTACATGCACGAGGCGAAGCGGCTCGGGACACGGATCGTGGTGGTCAACCCGTTCCGCGAGCCGGGGCTCGAACGGTACTGGGTGCCGTCGCTCCCCCGCAGCGCCCTGTTCGGGACGCGCCTGATGGACGACTACTACCCGGTCCGCGTCGGCGGCGACATCGCCTTCATGAACGGGATCCTCAAGGCGCTGAAGGACCTGCACGGATTCCGCCCCGATTTCATCGACGGTTCGGCGACCGGATTCGCGCCGATGTGCGAGAAACTCGATGGCTGGACGTGGGAGACGCTGGAGCGCGAGAGCGGCCTGCCGCGCTCGGAGATGGAGCGGTTCGCGCGCACCTACCGCGACGCCGACACGGCGGTCTTCGTCTACAGCATGGGGCTCACGCAGCAGAGATTCGGCGTCGAGAATGTCCGCTCCATCGCGACGCTGGCGCTCGCTCGCGGGATGGTCGGCCGCTCGAAGTGCGGCGTCCTCCCGATCCGCGGGCATTCGGGTGTGCAGGGGGGCTCGGAGATGGGGGTTTCCCCGGACAAGTTCCCGGGCGGTGCGTCGGTCAACGAGGAGAACGCCGCGGCGCTGTCGAATCTCTGGAAGGGGTGCGACCTCCCCACGGAGCCGGGGCTCGCCACCCCGCGGATGATCGAGGCGGCGCACGAGGGGAAGTTCGACTTCCTCTACAGCCTGGGGGGCAACCTCCTGGAGACGATGCCGGACCGGCGCTTCGTGGAGGAGGCGCTCGCGCGGATCCCGCTTCGCGTCCACCAGGACATCGTGATGAATACGTCGACCCTGCTGCCGGGCGAGTGCGTGGTCGTGCTCCCGGCGATGACCCGGTACGAGCAGCCGGGAGGGTGTACCTCGACGAGCACGGAAAGGCGCATCCGGTTCTCGCCGTCGATCGAGGGACCCCGGGTCCCCGAGGCGAAGCCGGAGTGGGCGATCCCGTGTCTCGTGGCCAAGGTGGCCCGCCCGGGCGTGGCGCGCTACCTGCAGTACGACCACCCGCGCGAGATCCGCGAGGAGATCGAGGCGGTCGTCCCGCTCTATCGTGGGATCGCCTCTCTGGAGGGGGAAGGGGACGCCGTCCAGTGGGGAGGGACGCGCCTGTTCGAAGGGGGGCGGTTCGACCGGATGCCGGTGGGGAAGGCGCGCCTGTGGGTGCAGGATCTTCCGTCGAACGATGTTCCCGAGGGGAAGTTCCACGTCACGACCCGGCGCGGGAAGCAGTTCAACAGCATGGTCCACCTTCGAGAGGATCCCCTGACCGGCGGCGCCCCGCGCGACGCGGTGTTCCTGTGCGAGGAGGATGCCGTCCGCCTCGGAGTCGGGGAGGGCGCTCGCGTGAGGGTCCGCAGCGGGACGGGCGAGTTCGTCGGTCGCGTCGTCCTCGCCCGCCAGCGCCCCGGCACCGCGCAACTGTTCTGGCCCGAGGCGAACGTCCTGATCCCGCGCAGGTATGATCCGGTCTCGCATGAGCCGGACTACGGCGTCGTGGCGGACGTGGAGGCGGTGAAGCCGTGACGGGTCGGCCGGCGGAACCTTCGCAGGACCGGTACGAGGGGACCGTCCTGCTCTCCCTCGACGTCAACGGCGAGCGTCGGCAGGTCGCCGCGCGGGTTGAGAAGACGCTGTTGGAAGTCCTCCGCGAGGAGATGGGGCTCACCGGGACGAAGCACGGGTGCGAGCTGGGGGAGTGCGGCACCTGCACGGTCCTCGTTGACGGCAAACCGGTCCTCTCCTGTCTCGCTCTCGCGGTCGAGTACCAGGGGGCCGCGATCCGGACGGTCGAGGGGTTGGAGGGGGACGGTCGGCTCGACCCCCTCCAGGAGGCGTTCGCGCGCAACGGCGCCGCGCAGTGCGGCTACTGCACGCCGGGGTTTCTCCTGGCGGCGCGGGCGCTTCTGGACAAGACCCCGAACCCGTCGCGCGAGGAGATCCGCGACGCGCTCTCCGGAAACCTCTGCCGGTGCACGGGGTACCTCAAGATCTTCGAGGCGGTGGAGGACGCGATCACGCTCGCGGGTGGAAGTCCGGCGTCCGGTGTCCGGCGTCCGGCCGCCGGGGGAAGCGCGCTGTGAGTGGGGTCGTCGACGGTCGCCGCGTCATCGGCAAGTCGCTTCGCAAGATCGACGCGACGGCGAAGGTCACCGGGCGGACGAAGTTCGCCGACGACATCGTCCTTCCGCGGATGCTCACGGGGCGGCTCCTGCGATCCCCGCACGCGCACGCGCGGGTCCTGTCGGTCGACGTCTCCTCCGCGCGGGAGATGAAGGGAGTCCACGCGGTCCTGACCGGGGCGGACTTCCCGGTCCCGTTCGGGATCCTGCCGGTCAGCGAGGACGAGCATGCGCTCGCCCAGGATCGCGTCCGCCACGTCGGCGACCCGGTCGCGGCGGTCGCGGCCGCCGATCCCTGGATCGCCGAGGCGGCGTGCCGCGCGATCGAGGTGCGGTACGAGGAACTCCCGCGCATCATGTCCGTGGAGGACGCGATCGCGCGGGACGAGCCGCGCATCCACGACTACGCTGAGCGCGGGAACCTGCACCGGCTCGTCTCGCTCGAGTTCGGGAGCGTCGAGCGGGGCTTCTCGGAAGCGGAGCACATTCGCGAAGACCTGTTCTTCTACGAGGGGAACACGCACCTGCCGATGGAGCAGCACGCGGTGGTCGCCGCGCCGGACCCGGACGGCAAGGTGACGATCTGGAGCAGCACGCAGACGCCGCACTACCTGCACAAGGCGGCCTCGAAGGTACTCGGCCTCGCCCCCGCGCGCGTGCGGGTGATCGCTACCCCAAACGGCGGCGGGTTCGGGGGGAAGTCCGACCCGTTCGCGCACGAGATCGTTGCGGCGCGCCTGGCGATGGTCACGGGTCGCCCCGTGAAGTTCACCCTCTCGCGCGAGGAGGTGTTCTATTGCCACCGCGGGAGGCACCCGGTCCTGATGGCCCTCCGGACCGGCGTGAAGAAGGACGGCGAGATCGTCTCGATGGACTTCCGGTCGTTCCTCGACGGCGGCGCGTACGGCTCCTACGGCGTCGCCTCGACGTACTACACCGGGGCGTTGCAGACCGTCACGTACAAGGTGCGCAATTACCGCTTCCGGGGGCTGCGCGCCTTCACGAACAAGCCGCCGTGCGGGCCGAAGCGTGGCCACGGCACGCCGCAGCCGCGCTGCGCGTTGGAGGTCCACCTCGACAAGATCGCGGAGGATCTCAAGATCGACCCGGTCGACCTGCGCCGCAGGCACCTCGTGCCGGCGGGGAGCCTCACGGCGAACTACCTCTGCGTCGGGTCGATGGGGCTCGGCGAGTGCATCGACAAGGTGGTCGAGGGGGCCAGCTGGAAGTCGAAGTTCCGGAAGATGGGGCCCGGGCGCGGGGTCGGGTTCGCCTGTTCATCGTATTTGTCGGGCGCGGGGCTCCCGATCTACTGGAACAAGATGCCGCATTCGGGGGTGCAGCTCCTCCTCGACCGCGGCGGCGGCGTCACCGTCTTCTGCGGCTCGACCGAGATCGGGCAGGGGTCCGATTCCGTCCTCGCCTACGTCGTGGCGGAGGAACTGGGGGTCGACCCGTTCGAGATCCATGTCGTGACCGCCGATACGTCGACCACACCGGTCGATCTCGGGTCGTACTCGTCCCGCGTGACGCTCATGACCGGGAACGCGGCGCTCGAGGCGTGCGCGCGCGCGAAGGAGAGGCTATCGGCGGCGGCCTCGGAGGCGCTCGGTATCCCCTCCTCGCGCCTGGTCTACGCGGACCGGCGGGTGTTCGACGCGCAGGACCCGTCGAAGGGGATGACGTTCGCCGAGGCGGTCGTCGCCGCGGAGTCGAAGTTCGGGACGATCGGCACGGTCGGCTCGTACAAGCCGCCGCGTTCCGCCGGCTCCTTCCGCGGCGCGGGGGTGGGGCCGTCGCCCGCGTACTCCTACAGCGCCTGCGTCGCCGAGGTGCATGGTGATCCCGAGACGGGATGGGTCCGCGTCCCGCGGATCTGGAT
>JACQRN010000322.1 GCA_016206515.1 Planctomycetota bacterium
CGCACGTGCTCGTGGACGATCCACTGGCGCGCCTGGGACCGGCTGGAGGCGAACCCCGCGCGGTAGAGCACGTTGTCGATGCGGGACTCCAGCGCGATCAGCAGGCGCACGCCCGTGTTTCCCTTCCGGGCCGACTCCTTCTTCAAAAGCCACCGGAACGCCTTCGCCGAGAGCCCGTAGGCGCGCTTCGCCTTCTGGGTCTCCCGCAGGCGCAGGCCGTACTCCGTGGGGCGCTTGCGCATCGTGTTGTGGATACCCGGCGGGTAATCCCGGCGCGAGACCGGGCACTTCGGGGACTCGCACTTGGACCCCTTGAGGTACAGCTTCATCCCCTCTCGCCGACAGAGCCTGCAGACCGCACCGACGATTCTCGCCACGCTCGCCCCTCCCCCCCTAGACCCGGCGCTTCTTGCGCCGCCGACAGCCGTTGTGCGGCAGCGGCGTCACATCCTCGATGGTCAGGATCCGCAACCCCGCGTGCTGCAGCGCCGTGGCGGCCGACTCCCGCCCCGCGCCGGGCCCGTTGACCTTCACCTCGACCTCCCGCATCCCCATCTTGCGAACCTTGTCCGCCACGACGTCCGCCGCCCTCTGCGCGGCGAACGGCGTCCCCTTACGACTCCCCGTGAACCCGACGGTGCCACCGGACGCCCAGCAGAGCACCTGCCCCTTCGGGTCGGTGGCGGTCACGATCGTGTTGTTGAAGGTGGACTTGATGAAGATCACGCCGCGCTCGACCGTCCGCTTGACGCGGCGCGCGCGCGCCGGGGCCTGGACACCCCCCTCCGCGGCGGCCTCGCCGGGGGCCACCCCCTCCGCCTCGGGCGCCTGGGCGCCGCCCTCCGCCTCGGGACGCCCCTTCGACGGAGGCACCTTCGACGACTGCTCCTTTTCCTCGCGTTCGTTCCGTTCCTCTGCCATGCCGTCCTCCCGCCCCTACGTCAGTTCCTTGACGCTCCGCTTGACCGCCACCGTCTTGCGCGGCCCCTTGCGGGTCCGTGCGTTCGTCTGGGTCCTCTGGCCGCGCACGGGAAGCCCCCGGCGATGGCGCAGGCCCCGATAGCAGCCGATCTCCTTGAGGCGCTGGATGTTCTGCGCCCACTGGCGCTTGAGGTTCCCCTCCACGATGTAGTCCCGCTCGATGAGACCGGCGATCTTCGTGACCTGCTCCTCGGTGAGATCCTTCGTCACGGTCGTCGGGGGGACCCCCGTCGCCGCCAGGATCCGGTGCGCCGTCGTCCGGCCGATCCCCACGATGCAGGTGAGCGACACCCACACATGCTTGTCCGCCGGAAGATCCACACCCGCCATGCGCGCCATCTGCCCGCCTCCCTCCGCCCTACCCCTGCCGCTGCTTGTGCCGCGGGTTCGTGCAGATGACCCGCACGACCCCCCGCCGCCGGATGACCTTGCATTGCTCGCACATCCGCTTCACCGAACTGCGCACCTTCATCCGAGCCTCCCTATTTCTCCCGGTACACGATCCGCCCGCGCGACAGGTCGTACGGGGAGACCTCGACCTGCACGCGATCGCCGGTGGTGATCCGGATCCAGTGGCGCCGCATCTTTCCCGACACGTGCGCCATCACCTCGTGGCCGTTCTCCAGCTTGACGCGGAAGAAGCCGTTAGGCAGTGCCTCCTCGACGACCGCCTCGACACGGATCGCCTCTTCCTTGGCCACCGCTAGAGCGCCTCCCGACCGGCGTGCGCCTCGCGGGGGGCGCGGGTGAAGACCTCGGGCCCCTCGGCGGTGACCGCCACCGTATCCTCGAAATGCGCCGCGAGCGCGCCGTCAACCGTCACGACCGTCCAGCCGTCGTCCAGCTTGCGCACCTGGTGCGACCCGAGGGTGAACATCGGCTCGATCGCCAGGACCATCCCCTCCGCCAGTTCCACATCGTTCTCCAACAGCTGCGTCGAGACGAAGTTCGGGACCTGCGGATCCTCATGCAGGCGGCTGCCGATCCCGTGCCCGACGTAGTCCCGCACCACGCCGTACCCGCGCTCGCGCGCGACGGACTCCACCGCCCGGGCGATCTGGGACAGGTGCGCGCCGGAGCGGACCTGCGCGATCGCGCGTTCGAGCGAAGAGCGTGTGTCCTCCAAGATCCGCCGGGCGGGGGCGCTCACACCCCCCACGGCAAAGGTGCGCGCGGCGTCCCCGTGGTAGTTCTGGTAGCGTGCCCCGACATCGACCGACACGAGGTCCCCGTCCCGCAGGACCCGCTCGGAGGGGATCCCATGGACGACCTCCTCGTTGACCGACACGCAGATAGAGGCCGTGTACCCCATGTACCCGAGAAACGACGGCTCCGCGCCCCGCTCCCGGATGAGCGATTCGGCGCGCCGGTCGAGTTCCTTCGTCCGGACGCCGGGACGGATCCACCCCTCCATCGCATCGAGCACGGAATGCACGATCGATCCCGCCCTTCGCATCCGGTCGAGTTCCCGCATGGACTTCAGCGTGATCATGGACGCGCCTTCCTGACCTGCCCGTCGAGGATCCGGGCGACCTGCGCGGCTACCGCGTCCGGTGCGCCTCCAGCGTCCACATCGTGAAGCACCGAGCGGGCGCGATAATGCGCGACCAGGGAGGCGGTCTGATCCCGGTAGACGTCGAGGCGCCGACGGACCGCCTCGGGACGGTCGTCTTCCCGAACGACAAGATCCCCCCCGCAGTCGCATACCCCTGGCACCTTCGGCGGCAGGAACCGCACGTGGTAGTTCGCCTTGCACGCGCGGCAGGTCCGCCGCCCCCCCAGGCGCTCCACGAGCGTCTCGGGGGCGACCCCGAAATAGAGCACGCCGTCGAGGGAGACACGACGATCACGCAGGGTCCGGTCGAGCGCCTCCGCCTGCGGGACGCTGCGGGGGTAGCCGTCGAGGAGGAACCCCTCCACGCCGTCCCGGTGCCCCAGGCGCGCGTCGACCATCCCGATCACCAGGTCGTCGGGCACGAGTTCCCCGCGGTCCATGAACGCCTTCGCCTTGCACCCGAGAGGCGTCCCCGACTCCACGTTCTGCCGCAGGAGATCCCCGGTGGCGATGTGGGGGAGATTCTGCTCGCGCGCGCAGCGCGCGGCCTGCGTCCCCTTCCCGGCGCCAGGGGGTCCGAGGAAGACCACGCGCCTCACCGGGCCATCCTCCCGCGCACCCGTCCCTTGCGCAGGAA
>JACQRN010000323.1 GCA_016206515.1 Planctomycetota bacterium
CCTCCTGCACGAGTCCGAAGGGGCGCGCCGGGAGGCCGCCCGGGGGCTCGCACGCCTCAGCGCCCGCGACCTCCATCGCCGGCTCTCCCCGCTGGCGAGCGGCCCCCCGGTCCCGGCGCGCGTGGGGATCTGGGGGGTGCAGGCGCTCCGGGACATCGACCGCCACGCCCGGAAACGGCTGGTCAAGATCTCCGAGGAGGGGCAGGGCGCCTCGCGCAGAACCGCCCTGGAATGGGCACGCCTGCTGGACCTGCAGGGACTCGAGCGCCTTCTCGACGACTCCTTCGAGCAGAGGGTCAACGAGGCGATCGACGCGGGGGTCGTGTACCTTCGCGGAAGGTGCGTGACGGCCGGATCGGCAACCCCGGTCACCGAGAACGAGATGCTGGACCTCCTGACCCTCGTGAAGTGCGGCATTCCCGCGAATGACCCGTCGATCCTGCCCCGCATCCAATGCCTGGCCGGCCAAACCCCCGGCGACCAGGGGGGGACGTACGGCGCGGGGCTCGCCCTGATGCTGCTCTACGAATGTGGCCCGGACACCTATCGCGAGGCGATGGAGCGGCATGCCCGGTTCCTCGTCGATCACCAGATGGAGAACGGGATGTGGGGGTACGCCCGTACGACCACCGCGGGCACCGCGGGAGAACGCGGGGACAACTCGAACACGCAATTCGCGATCCTGGGGCTGCGCGCGGCCGCGGAGGCCGGCATCGAGGTCCCGGGAGAGGTCTGGGAGCGCACGGCCCGCCACTTCGAGGCGAGCCAGGGGACCTACGGGGGGTGGGGCTACGCCTCGCCGTCCCCCGCGACCGCCCCGTACGGATCCATGACCTGCTCCGGAATCTGCTCGATCCTGGTCTGCAGGGCGCAGCTGGCCAGAGGCGGGCCGGAACTCAACCCGTTCGCCCTCCCCCACGTCCGCAAGGGGCTCGACTGGCTCGCGGGGGAGTTTTCCGTCTCTGCCAACCCGCAGAAAAAAGGGCCTTCCTGGCTCTACTACTACCTCTACTCCCTCGAGCGGACCGGCGCGCTCACGGGGCAGGATCGGTTCGGCAACCACGACTGGTACCAGGAGGGAGCCGAGTACCTCCTCGACCGCCAGGCGGAGAACGGTTCCTGGGGAGGCCCCAGCGGGCGGTACGACACCTGTTTCGCCCTCCTGTTCCTGCGCCGCGCGACGAGACCGCTCTATGCGGTCGGGTCGGCGTCGCCGGCCGAGTAGCGCGCGGGCCGCCCGCCCTCCGACCCGGCGCGGCGCGCCCGGTCGAGAAAAGAGGCCACGATGCTAAGGGCGATCTCCGCGGGGGATTCGGCGCCGATCGGCAGCCCCACCGGGCACTCGATCCGCGCGAGGCGGTCCTCCGGCACCCCGAGGGCGCGCAGGCGGTCAAGGAACTCCCGGCGGCGCATGGCGCTCCCGATGAGCCCGACGCGCCCGTCGAAGCGGGGCAGGAGCCACGCGAGCGCCGCGACGTCCTTTTCGTGCGAGTACCCCGCGACCATGGCGTGCGTATGGGCGGCCGGGTCGATCCGCCCCTCGAACGCATCGGGCGCGAGACAGAACCTGCGGCGGGCGGAGGGGAAGCGCTCCGCCGAGGCGTATTCCGGCCGGTCGTCGACGACGGAGTGCAGCCAGTCGAGCCCCTCGCACAGCCTCGCGACCTCGAGGTTGACGTGGCCGCCGCCGAACAACAAGACATGCGGCTTGCACCCCTGCGCGTGGACGAACACCTCCGCCGAGCCGCCGCAGAGGGATGAAAGGCCTCCCTCCTGCTTGTAGTTCAGGACGAACGCCACCGCGCGGGACACCCCGGTCCGGATCGCCTCCAGACATGCGGCGCGGATCTTCTCCTCGAATCCCGCCCCGCCGACGGTCCCAAGCGACGTCCCGTCCGGATCGACGAGCATCTGGAACCCGACCTTCCCCGGCACCGACCCGCGCGTGGCGACGACGGTCGCGACGGCGAACGGCCGCCCCGCCTCCAGGCGCTCCGACACCGCGCGGGCGATATCGCGCTGCACGGCTACTCCTGTCTCCTGTCTCCCGACTCCTGTCTCCTGTCTCCTGCCACCGCGATTCTGTACGCCTCCAGCGTATTGATCCGGTCCAGGACGCGCGGGTCGTCGACATCGACCTCGAGGACGCGCGCAAGATCGTGATGGATCACCTCGCTCGCCGGCTGCTTCTCGGGAAGATCGAGGAATTCATCGACGAGGGAGGCGGCGAAGAACCCGGGGTGGCCGCGCTTGCATGTGTGGCAGGGAAGGAAGATCGAGTGTTCCCCCTCGTCCCCTCCGTATGCCTCCGCCAGGACGCGCAGCGTTGCCGCCTTCACCAGGGGGACGTCCACGGGCCAGACCAGGAACGCGGCGGCCTCCTCCGGCAGCGCCCCGAGCCCCCCCTGAAGCGACGAGGTCTGCCCGCGGTCCGGCTCGGCGTTGTCGACGACGAAGCACTCGAGCCGCTCCGCTTCCGCGCCGACCGGCTCGCGTTCATGCCCGACCACGACGATCGGCGGAAGCGTCCCCGCCTCCCGGCAGGTCCGCACGATCCGTTCGAGCGCGGATGCCCCGCCGAAATCGAGGAGCGCCTTGGGGGCCCCCATCCGCTCCGAGGCCCCTGCCGCGAGGACGATCGGGACGACGCCCGTCACGCCCCGTACACCCCCGCGCCGAGCGGACCCTGGGCCAATTCCCCCCCGGGGATCGGGAGGCCGGCGAGCTCGCGCAGCATCCTCTCCGCGTACACCTGCGCCATCTTCTTGCGCCACCCCATCGCGAAGTCGGTGTTGTCGAGAGCCTTGGCGGCGCGGGAGGCGATGGAGGCCGCCTCGCGAATCGTCTCCTCGGTCGGTTCCTTCCCCGCCAGGAACGCCTCCGCCTCCCGCGCCCTTCGCGGATGCGACGCGACGCCGCCGAAGACGATCCGCGCCTCGCGCACACGCTTGCCCTCGAAATACAGGCATCCGGCGACGCCCAGAACGGGGAAGTCGAACGCCCCCCGGCGCCGCAGCTTCCAGTAGGTCGCCCGCCAACCGTTCACCGCGGGGAGCAGGATGTCGGTCAGCAATTCGTCCGGCCTCTTGCCCAGGTAGTCGATCCCATCGTCCCGGTACAGATCCTCCAGCGGGAGCGTCCGGGTCCGCGCGCCTCCCCCCGCGACCGACAGCAGCGTGACGCTGGCGCCCAGGGCGACGAGGAGCGGCGCCGCGTCGCTGGAGGAGACCGCCCAACATCGCGGGCTTCCCGGCGCGACCCAGCAGGTATTCCCGTCCTTCTTCAGGCAGAACGAGATCGCCTGCCGCCACTCGTACGTCTGGTTGTAGTAGTTGCAGCGGGTGTCGAGGCAGAGGTTCCCGCCGATCGTGCCGGTGTTGCGCAGGAGCGGCGTCGAGATGGAGCGCACCGCGCGCGCGAGCCCGGCGTAGTGTGAGCGCACGCGCGCGTCCTCGCACACCTCCGTGAGCGTGAGCCCCGATCCGAGGATCAGCCCCGACGCCGGCTCGCCGCGCGTCCGGCGCAGGTCCGCCACGCCGCGCAGTCCCACGAGCACCTTCGGGGTTTGTTGACGGCGCTTCATGTTCGGGAACAGGTCGGTCCCCCCCGCCACGAACTGCGCCTGCGGCCCCTCGCCGGCGAGGATCCTCGCCGCCTCGGTCACGGTCCGCGGGGCGCGGTAGCGGAACGGGGGGAGGCGCATCATGGAGAACCTGCCGCCTTCCCGTCGCCGCCGTCCCAGGGGGTCGGGACCACGATCGGCTCCGGCCAGGCCACATCGGGGACCGAATCCGGCCCGACGCGGGGCGGCTTCCTCGCCGCCTTCCTCCGGAGCGCCTCCAGGACGCGGTGCGGCTCGATCGGGACCTCGTCGATCCGGACGCCGACGGCGTCGTACAGGCC
>JACQRN010000324.1 GCA_016206515.1 Planctomycetota bacterium
GACTACGACACCTCGGACCAGCTGTACTTCGAGCCGCTGACGGTCGAGGACGTCCTGAACGTCTGCGAGGCGCTCTCCCCGGTCGGCCTCATCGTCCAGTACGGGGGGCAGACCCCGCTGAACCTCGCGCGAGGGCTCCAGGCCGCGGGACAGAAGATCCTGGGGACCAGCGTTGAGGAGATCGACCTGGCCTCCTCGCGCGAGAAGTTCTCCCTGGTCCTGAAGGAACTGGGGTTGCGGCAGCCGGCGAACGGGTCGGCGAACAACTTCGAGGAGGCGCTCGCGGTCGCCGAGGAGATCGGCTACCCCGTCGTCGTGCGCCCCTCGTACGTCCTGGGCGGGCGCGCGATGGAGATCGTCTTCGACCGCACGGAACTCGAGCGGTACATGCGTCTGGCGGTCGAGGCGTCCCCCGAGAGGCCGGTCCTCGTCGACCGCTTCATCGAGGATGCCACCGAGGTCGATGTCGATGCGGTCGCCGACGGGAAGACCTGCCGCGTCGGCGGGATCATGGAGCACGTCGAGGAGGCGGGGGTCCACTCCGGCGACTCCTGCTGCGTCCTGCCGCCGCCGACGCTCCCCGTGGCGATCGTCGAGGAGATCCGCCGCTCGACCTACGCGCTCGCCGCGCGCCTCGGCGTGAAGGGGCTGATGAACATCCAGTTCGCGATCCGGGGGGACCGGCTGTACGTCCTGGAGGTGAACCCGCGCGCCTCGCGCACGGTCCCGTTCGTGAGCAAGGCGACAGGGGTGCCGCTGGCGAAGATCGCCGCGCGGGTGATGGCGGGGCTCACCCTCGAGGAGGCGGGGTTCCCCGCGGAGGAGCCGTGGCCCGCGTACTACTCGGTGAAGGAGCCGGTCTTCCCGTTCGCGCGGTTTCCCGGCTGCGACGTCCTGCTGGGGCCCGAGATGCGCTCGACGGGGGAGGTGATGGGGGTTGACGTCGACCTCGGGAGGGCGCTGGCGAAGGCGAAGCTCGGGGCGGGGCAGAACCTCCCGCGCGAGGGGCGCATCTTCCTGAGCGTGAAGGATGCCGACAAGCGCGAGGCGTACTCGATCGCGCGGCAGTTGCACGAGATGGGGTATGTCCTGGCGGCGACCGGCGGGACGCACCGGGTCCTGACGGCGAACGGGATCCCCGCCGAGCGGGTCCACAAGTTGCACGAGGGGCGCCCGCACGTCCTCGACCTCGTGAAGAATCGTCAGATCGACCTGATCATCAACACCCCCAGCGGCCGCGACCCGAAGGCGGACGAGGCGGTGATCCGCGCCCACGCGGTCGACTACGGGATCCCCCTGATCACGAACATCCATGCCGCGGCGGCCGCCGTCGACGGCATGGAGGCGCTGCGCCGGGGCGAGCTGCGGCCCGTGGCGCTCCAGGACCTGTACGCGCCGCCGCGAGGGGTTCCCCCGCGGGTGGGGGCCGCCACTCCGTCCGCGGCGCGCTGACGCCCTACGCCGTCGCGAGGCGGCGCCGCAGGGGCGGCCAGAGGTCGAGGCGGCGCAGGAGCTGGTACGTCCCGGAGAGCGTGTAGCACACGCCGAACTCCCTCTGCAGCAGGGCCTGGTATTCCTTCCCGCGCATCGATGGGGTGCAAGGCATGGCGTACAGGGAGGTCCGCACGCGCCGGAGCAGGACGGCCTGCTGGAGCTGGTTCAGGCGGGAAGGTCTCCCTCTCCCTCGGCGGACCGTTCGCGGCGCGTTCATGTGGTCACCGCCGCTTCCGCGAGCGGGACGAATCCGTCCGCGCCCGGGATCCTCCGGATCTCCAGTCGCATCCGGTCCCGGAGGCGCCCGAGCACCTCTCTCGTCCGGTGCGCGAGGGTGCGCAGCGTCGGCCCTGCATCCCGGGCCGGGGACGGGGCAGTTCCGGCGCCGTCGAGGAGCGCCCGGGCTCCCGGCGAGAGCGAAGCGAGCGCGTCCTCGAGCCCGGCGAGATCCCGTTCGATCCGCGTGCCGTCGTCGCAGACGGCGATCGTGGTCGTCGCGCGGCAGGCGCAGGCGAACAGTCGCAGGATCTCCGCGCGCTCCCCTTCCTGGAGGAGCGTCCAGGTCTCCCGCACCTTCCGTTCGCGGCGCACTCCACGCCAGGCGATGGCGGTCGCGAGGCTCACGCGATCTCCGCGGCGGCGGGGGGGAACGGCAGCAGGGCGAGGAGGCGGCGGGTCTGCGCGGCCAGTTCTTGCGCGACGGCCACGCCGGTCGGCTCGTCCTCTGTCTGGAGGGCGGGGCCGTCCGCCTCCTGGAGCAGACGCCGCGACGTGCTCGACAGGCGGCCGATCTGGTTGGTGAGGCTCTCCTGCGCCACGGCGGTGGCGCCCGCCTCTCGTGAAAAGGCGATCAGGATCAGGACCTTGCACGTTTCCGCGAACACCGCGCACAGCTCGGTGTGCAGGTCCGTCCCTGCTTCCTCGCTCCCGTTCCAGCCGTTCTGCGGGTCTACCAGGTACATCGTCTCCTCCTCTCGCGCCCGGATGGAGTAGAGCAAGCTGGATGCCCACCCTATCATTTTCTGTATCTGTCATATTCAGAAGTAGTTATGTGATTCTTGTCGGTTCGAATGAGAAAGCCAGGTGTGTTGCTTGCGCACAGATGTCCCGGATGCACACACTCCAGGAGGGGCGCACCAGACCTTGTGGATTTCAGCGCGTCAAAGCGCCAGCGAGGCCGCCAGTGCACAGAGGGCGATCGGCACCACTATCTTCGCGTGCGAGAAGGTCAGGCGCAGGACCGGTGCAGGAAGCCCCAGCCCGACCGGGCGCGTGTCGTAGAGC
>JACQRN010000303.1 GCA_016206515.1 Planctomycetota bacterium
TCCTCGAAGTGGAGGTCTTCCGGGGGTCGGTCGAAATCGTGCACGGCGGCCAGGGGTTTCCCGTCGATGCGCAGGTGCGGGGGTACCTCGCGCCGGACGGCCGGTGCGTGCGCCAGGGGGTCGTCCAGGCGCCCGGACAGGGTCTGCCCGCCCTTCTGGCGCGGGTAGACCGCTGTCTGGATGGTGTCGACGGTGCCCCCCGGGCCCTGGCGGTGGCCATGTTGCGCGCTCATGGGGAGGCGGCCGTCCGCGCGGCCGAGGGGCGCTCGCGGGATCCGGACGCGCCCGAGGCGCGCCGCCTCGCGTGGACCCGGGTCCTGGCGGTGCTCCGATGAACCGTCGCGGGATCATCCTGGTCCTCGTGTCGGCGCTCCTGGCGCTGCTCGCCATCGCGGCGCTTGTCATGACGCGGCTCTCGCAGGCGGGGCGTGCGCAGTCGCGCGTGGCCGTCGAGGGGGTGCGCGCGAGGCTCCTGGCCCGCAGCGGGGTGGAGCGTGTCCGGATGGAGATGCCACGGACCGCCTACCCCGGGTACGGCGGGGAGGACTACGACGGCACGGGGGGGTTCTCGGACCCCGTCGAGACCACGGCCCAGTCCTACGCGCCGACGGTACTCGACGTCGAGGCCTGCCCGGTTCTCTACGCGCTGCGGCCGACGTTCTTCGCCAGTGACGGGTCGTGGGCGGACCTCTCCGGGGATCCCGCGCCGGACCGGACCGAGGTCGACGGGAATGTGCGCGGGTACTCTGGGCGTCTGCGCTCGCAGTACGTCGACCGCAGGGGGCTCCGGGGGGACACCTATATCCTGCGGGTCCGGCTCGACGAGGGGATCTGCGTCAACGGCGGGGACCCGGCGGCCGGGGCGGGGGTCGGCTACAACGCGGTGGTCGCGTCGATGCTGACGACGCTCGCGGAGGCGATCGACCGCTGCGACGGCGTCAACAACGGGCTTCCCGTGGACGGGGCGGATGCGGCGCCCCTGATGGCATTGCGTCCGCCCGCGGGGTGGGGCGACTGGGCGCAGGTCGAGGCCGTCGCCTTCCCGGCGCAGCGCGCGAAACTCGATGCCCTGCGCCCGTACCTGACCCTGCGGGGGTGGGCGGACCGCAAGGTGATCGCGCCCACGGCGGTTCCCGCGATGTCCGGCGTCCGGTATGCGTCGTGGGGAGACTTCAAGGATGCGCACGTCGGGAACGGCGGGCCCGTCCCTCCCTTCGAATCGATCGGGGGGAGGAACGTTGGCCGGCGACCGGTCTACCTCGCCTGGGCGCGGCGCAACCGCCCGGTCCTTCTGGCTCTCCTGGCGAACCTGAGCGGGATCGAAATCGACCCTCGCCGGGGAACTCCATTGAGCATGGTCGACATGAGCATAGCCGACACGGTCGGATTGGTGTCCACGAGCACGATCGCCCTGGATACGGCCGCGGGCAACTGGTCCGCGGCCAACCCGACCCTCGACGACTGCCGCCGCGTGGCCAACGCCCTGCAATCGCAGAATCCCGCGGCGGACGTCCTGGAGGTCGACGGCCGCCCGGACGGCGAGATCGACACGTGGGAGGAATGGAACCGTTTCTGCGACATGCTCCCCCTGTCCCAGGCGCAGCGCGACATCCTGAAGTCGAACTTCAATCCCAACGGCGATCTCAACAAGTTCAACCCCGCGGGGTTCGCGTACCGGTCGGTCGACAAGATGGGACTGCTCACGCGAAGCACCGAGTTCAGCCTCTTCCCTACCGGGGGGATCCTGATCGAGTCGGCGGGGCGGGTCGTGGACAGCCGCGGACGGATGCTGGCGTCAGCGGTCGTCGAGACCTCCCTGGCCGGGCCCTCCGTCGTCCGCTTGACCTCGCAGGGGGAGTTCGCCTGCGACGACCTGGGAAACCTCGACGTCGCCGGGGGCGGGGACGAGACATCCTTCCGGCTCCCCGGGTACGTCGGGGGGGGCGGCCGGTCTCTCTTTATCACCGAGAGCCGCGGGAGCTCCCCCACCTGGGGCCACACGATCGACCAGGGGGGGGTGTACGCCGGGACCTGGATGCAGGGGGTCTCGGGTGGGACCTCGCTCCAGACCTATCCGTCCCCGTGTCTGCGTGCAGTGCCCGGTGGGGCGCTCTCGATCGCGCCGGTCGCCTACGACGGCACCCTGCAACTGGCGACGATCGAGACGCCGACCGACGAGTACTACGCGTATGGCGGTGCCGTGCGGAACATGATGTGCCTCGCGCGGTTCGACGATCGTTGGGATCTCGATGTATCGGATGCCGCCGTTCCCGGGATGGTGGCGGACACGCGGACGCCGGCGCTCGATGCCCCCCTGCTGGGAGGGGGCGGGCCCGGGACGTTCCTCCCGGACGGCGTGTACTCGGAGTCCGCGCGCTCCGTCGCGTACGCCAGCGCGGGGAACCTGCATGACTTCCACGGCGTGGTCTCCTTCTGGGTGAAGCCCAACCAGAGCCGAGCCTCCATGTACAACCGCGGCCATTGCTGGCTGGACATGTACAACTCGGACGGCTCCCAGGCGTTTTGGTTGGGGGACAAGACGAGGAACGCCAACGGGTACGGGGTCACGGCGCATATCGAGGTCGGCAGCGTCGCGGAAGACGGGGGCCGCGAGCACCAGTTCGGGCGGTCGATCGCCCTCGGGTCCTCCCAGATCCTCCGTCGCTGGTATCTCGTTTCCTTTTACTGGAACCTGCAGGCTCCCGACGCGCACTCCTGCGGGGAATTGGTCGTGGACGCGGGTGCCTCAGACGGGAGGCCGGACATCTACGACGGCTCGTCGCCCCTGTGGACCAACGCCGCCGCGGATGCGTCCCCCTTGAGCCGCAACGAGCACATCCTGGTCCTGGGCCTCCGGTCGGCAGCGGGCGGCGCCGCGGGGAACAGCGTGTTCGACACTTACTACGGCTCCGGCTCCGACGCGACGTTCGACGAACTGGCGATCTACGACTTCGGGACCGACGAGGCGTCCGTCGATACGTTCAGCAGCAGTCGCTACCAGGCCGGGCGGTACGAGAAGGGGTGGGTCTACCACCCCCCCGGCCAGGAGGACTCCCTCCCGGACGCCGCGGCCCCCTGCTACCACACGGCGCCGATCCGGTTGCCGTCCGGCACGGTGTTGCGCGAAGTCCGCTGGAGCTTCCTCCGGCCCCCGTCCCTACAGGCCGACTACGCGGAGGTGGAGATCGTCCGGGAGGACGGGACCGGGTACCTGTGGGACGAGGCGTCCTGCCGGTCCACGAAGACGATCGGGCGCGACCCCGCGCGCCAGGATTGGCCGGTCGGCCGGCTCGTGGACCAGCCGTTCCGCCTGCGGGTCCTGTTCCGCCGCCCCTCCACCAACCCCGCGGATCCGGAGGATCCGAACTCCCCGCGGGTCCCCGACAGCCTCCCGATCCTGGAATCCCCGATCCTCGACGAGATCGTCCTCGTGACCACACCGCGGTCCGGCCCGCCGGTCCTCGCCTGGTCGGAATAGGCGGGGGGCACGCCGCGCGGGTCGCGGTATCGTGGACCCTTCATGGATGACGTCGAGGACGACGCCGAGCTCGCCCGACGCTGCGCCGAGCGGGACGGGGAGGCGTGGCGGGTCCTGCTGGAGCGGATCACGGGGCTCGTCCGGCGCGTCACGGACCGCGCCTGCCGTCGCGGCGGGTGCGGTGCGACGCCGGAACTCGTCGAGGAGGTACTGTCGCGCACGGTGGCGGAACTGCTGCGGGACGACGCGACCCTCCTGCGCCGTTACAGGCCCGCGTGGCGCCTGACGACCTGGATCGGGGCGATCGCCCAGCGCAAGGCGCTCGGGCTCCTGGCGGAATCCGCGCGGCATGCGCGCGCGAGCGCGGACCTCGACGGCCTGGCGGCGGCCTGCGGCGATCCCGGGCTTCCCGCCGAGAGCGGGGAGATGGTCGCCGCCGTCCGGCGTGCGCTGGAGCGGCTCCCGGACCGCGACCGCCTGATGCTCCTGTGGGTCCACGGGGAGGGACGTTCTTACCGGACCGTGGCTCGGCTCCTGGGGTTGTCCGAGGAGAGCATCGGGCGGCTCCTGCAGCGGGCGCGGGATCGTCTGCGTCCGTACCTGCTCGCTTGACGCTCCCGTCGTGCGGGGCGTACCGTCCCGCTCCCCATGTCTCTCCCCGCGGGGGTCTGCCAGGTCATCCACGGCTGGAAGCCGCAGGTCGCGCCCGACGCGTTCGTGGCGGATACCGCGCGGCTGATCGGGGACGTTCGGATCGGCCCGCGCGCGTCCGTCTGGTACGGCGTGACGATCCGGGCGGATCTGAACCGGATCGAGGTGGGGGAGGCGTCGAACATCCAGGACGGCTCCGCGATGCACGTCGAGGACGACAAGCCGTGCATCGTCGGTCGGCAGGTGGTGGTCGGGCACATGGCGATGCTCCACGGCTGCACCGTGCGCGACGGGGCGCTCATCGGGATCGGGGCTAAGGTGCTGACCGGCGCGGTCGTGGGGGAGGGGGCGCTCGTCGGGGCCGGGGCGCTGGTTCCCGAGGGGAAGGAGGTCCCCCCCGGGACGCTCTGGCTCGGCGTGCCGGGGAAGGTCGTGCGGAAGCTCACGGAGCAGGAAATCGCCGGGATCCGGGTTCTGGCAGAGAAGTACGTCCGCGTCGCGGCGGGGTTCCAGAA
>JACQRN010000302.1 GCA_016206515.1 Planctomycetota bacterium
CCGCTCGTGGTCGACCCGGGCGAACTCGATCGCGGAGCGCACGATCACCATCCTACCGCGATGAAACCGCGCGAGAGGCAGAAGGGTTCTGATACACAGCCGCGGGTCGGGTCTCTATAATCCCGCGGCCATGTGGCGCACCTACCAACCCCATGTCCGCCGCCGGAAGAAGAAGCACGGCTTCCGCGCCCGCATGAAGACCAAAGGGGGCCGCAAGGTGCTCGCGCGGCGGCGTCGGCACGGACGGACGCGGCTCGCGGTCACCGGCAAGCGCTAGGCGATCCAGGAGGGGAAATGGCACGACCCGGCAAGATCCGCAGGCTCCTCTGGCGCAGCAAGAAGGCGAACCACGGCCGTAAGCCCGGCAAGGGGCGGTTCAAGCGGACGAACAAGTTCATGTCGAAGTAGCCCGGGGTTCATCCCCGGGCGGGCATGAAGCCCGCCCTACCTCGTGGGAGGCAGGAGCGTTGCCACCGCCCGTTCCAGCCGTGCGAGCGTCTCGTCCCGACCCAGCAGGACCATCGACTCCAGGATCGGTGGCGTGACCGGCTTCCCCGTGACCGCCAGGCGGGCGACCATGTAGAGGTCGCCCTTCTTCCAGCCAGACGCGACCTCGACACGGGCAGAGGCCTCGGCCAGGGCGTCCGGCGTCCAGCGTCCGGCGTCCAGCATGCCGTACGCCTCGCGGAGCGCCCGGAGGACCGCAGCGGTCCCGGCGGCGTCCCTCTTCTTCGGGATCAGTGCGGCGGCGTCCGGCTTCGGCCTCGAGACGAGGAACTCCGTCATCGGCGCGAACTCGGGGAGGGTCTGGATCCTCTCGCGGACGATCGGGAGGACCCCGGCAAGGAGCGCGTCCGTCATCCCCGCGGGAACCTGCCCCGCCTCCCGCAGGCGTCGCGCGAGCACCTCCTGCGGCAGGTCCCGCAGGACCGACCCGTTCAGCCAGCCGAGCTTCGCCAGGTCGAACACGGGGCCGCCCAGGCAGATCCGCGTCGGGTCGAACGACGCGACGAACTCCTCAAGGGAGAACCGTTCCCTCCCGTCGCTCATCGAATACCCCATCAGCCCGAGGAAATTGACCATCGCCTCCGGGAGGTACCCCCGATCGCGGTACCAGGCGAGCGAGGTGGGGTTCTTGCGTTTGGAGACCTTCGAGCGGTCGGCGTTCCGCAGCAGAGGCAGGTGGCACATCACCGGGACCACCCACCCGAACACGCGGTACAGCAGGACATGCTTCGGGACCGACGAAATCCATTCCTCCCCGCGCAGGATGTGGGTGATCCGCATGAGGCGGTCGTCCACGACCACCGCCAGGTGGTAGGTCGGGAAGCCGTCGGTCTTCAGGAGGACCTGATCGTCGATCGTGTGGTTCTCGATCCGGATCTCCCCGCGCAGGAGGTCCTGGAAGACGGTTGCCTCCTCCTTCGGGACGCGCAGCCGGACGACGTGGGGTTCTTTCGCCCCCACGCGCCGCGCGGCATCGGCCGGGTTGAGTCCCCGGCAGGTTCCGTCGTACCCGGGGGGTCGCCCCGTCTGCCTCTGCGCCATGCGCATCGACTCGAGCCGCTCGCTCGTGCAGAAGCACGGGTACGCCGCGCCGGAGGAGACGAGCCGGTCGACGTGCTCGCGGTAGACCGCCAGCCGCTCCGACTGCCGGTACGGGCCGCAGGCCCCCCCGACGTCCGGTCCCTCGTCCCACGACAGGCCGAGCCACTTGAGCGTCGCGTAGATCTCCTCCTCGGCCCCCGCGACGAACCGGTCCCGGTCGGTGTCCTCGATCCGGATGAGGAATTGTCCGCCGGCTCTACGCGCGAAGGCGTAGTTGAACAGGGCCGCGTAGGCGGTGCCGACGTGCGCCTGCCCGGTCGGGGAGGGCGCGATGCGGGTCCGCACGTGAGCCGCCTCAACCACTCAAGCCCCCGCGGAAGCCGGATGCCGCCTCGTCGCAACGAATCTCACGCGCGGCTTTCACGGGGCTCGAATGTACGTATTTCCGTCGATTCGCGCGCGGGGAGATCAAGCGGACCCGCGAGCCGCCCGATGCACTGTTGCCATGACAACCTACCAGTGCCCCGGAGAGCCGTACACGATCGGTCGCGCGATCTGCCGCGCCCGCCAGCAGGGGTATTTCGAGAAGTGCCCCGCCTGCGCATGCGCGAGCGCCGCGTGGGAGAGCGCCGAGTCCGGGATCGCCGCCGCGCCGGTCCTGCCGGGTCTGGCCGCCCCGATCGCGATCCGGACCCCGGCGGTCGCCCCCGTTCCGTTCGAGACCGCCCCGACGCTGGAGCCCGTGGCCGCCGCGGAGGACTTCGTTTCGCCGCGCGGCTGGCTGGACTACGACCCCCTGGCCGACGACCCCGCCGCCGGGGAGGCGCCCGCGGACATCCCTGCGCGAACCGCCGGGACGGGCGCCCCCTCGCGCGCGCGGGAGACCGTGGCGGGGTGGATGAAAAACCTAAGGCAGATCTACAACCTGTTCTGAGAGAGGTAGGGCGGGCTTCATGCCCGCCCGGGGGTCGCCCGCGCCAGGATAGCGGAGCGCGAAGCGGTCCGCTGACGCGGGCGACGGGCGGCCACGGAGGGCCGCCCCGGGTAGCGCGCGGGGAGGAAAAGGGCCAGGGATGGCCCATTCAAAAGAGATCGTATGAACCCCGGGCTACCGGGTGTGGGGATTACGGTTCCCCGCCCGAATTGCGCAGCGTCACCGTCGTCGAGAGGTCGACCTCCTCCGTGGTGCCGTCGATCACCTTCTGCATGGTGAAGGAGATCGTGAGCTTGCCGTCGGCGAGCGTGATCGACAGGCTCCCCCCCTCGACGATGCCGGGGAGGGATTCGACCTCGCCCGTGTCCGCGTCCGTGAGGATGATCCGCCCCTCGTCGATGAGAGTGTCGCCGTCGTCGTCGAGGCCATTGGCCGGATCCTGCGGGTCGTTGTCGAATGACACACCGCGAAGGCCGCTCCAGACCATCGCCCCGGCGACGTAGTCGGTCGGGATCCGGTACGTCAGGTCGTCCACGTCGACGGGCGCGAGCGGCGTGAAGGTGTCCGCGGAGGCCTGCCGGAGCGCCTCGGCGACCCGGTTGAGCGTGGAGGCCGCCATCGCCTCCATCTGCGCGCGCTCCGACTGCCGCCAGAACGCCGCGTTCCCCTGGTTCAACGCCTCATAGATCGCCACGACCAGGACCGACAGGATGACAAGACCGAAGGCGACCTCGACGAGGGTGAAGCCCGCTGGACGCTGGACCCTTCGACTGCGCTCAGGGCAGGCTCCGGACGCAGGACATGCCATCACTCCCCCCCTACTGATGCGTAAGCAATGTCAGCAACGTGACATCCGTCTGCGCCCCCGTCGGCCCCTGCCATACCACCTGCACCGTCACCGCCAGGAGGTCCGGGTCGGTGTCGTCGACCAGGACCTCCCCGGCGATCCCGTCCGCGTCGTCGTCGGTCACGATCAGGCCGGTGACGGCGAAGACGCTCCCCGGCGCGGTCCCCTCCCCGTCCGGATCGTCCGCCGGGTCGGCGTTGTACGTCGTCACCACCGCGTCGAGATCCTCCGCGGAGACCGCCTGGATCTCCTCGAGCTTCGACTGCGCCGCCTGCATCGCGAGGTTGTACTGCTGCAGCGCCTCGGACTGCTGGATGCAGTGCGTGATCCCCGCCATCAGCGCCAGGAGGGCGACCGCGAGGATCGTCATCGCCATCATCAGCTCGATGAGGGAGAAACCGGAGACGTCGCGTCGCATGGTCTTCATCAGGAGCCCCAAGGGGACTATAGACGCCCTGGCGCCGGGGTCAACCCGGAGAGGCCTGACTGACGACGTTTGCATGCCCCCCTCAACTAGGTTGAGAGGGGCGTACGGGAATGCGACGGGCCGGCCGATTTCCGGACGCGCCCGCCCGGGAACCCGGTCGCACGAGCGATGGATCCTCTTCGCGACGGCACGCGGCGTGCGCTCCGCTCTTCCACCATGGGAATGCGCCGACAGCCGGTTCATGATTCGATCCCGTCGCAAAGGGGGTGCCGCGGGACCGGGAGCGGCCCGGCCATGGTCGATGCGATTCCGGAACAGGTCTGTCCCAGCCCCTTCCGACGGGGTATGGTGCCGGGGGGGTGCCCATGAGCGGACGGCAAGGGTGTCGGGGTTCAACGCTTCTCGTGGCGGTCGTGGCGATGATCGGCCTGTCGGCGGCGTGTTTGGCGTACTACGGGCTGACCAACGTCCACGCCAGCGAGAACGCCAACCGCGAGTCGCTCGCGCGCGCCATGACGATCGCGGAGGCGGGCGCGAACGCCTCCGTGCGCGCCATCGCCAACGGGGAGACCGGGAACCTCGGCGTGACGGAGTTCGACGACGGGCAATACGAGGTCGCCGTCACGGACAACGGGGATAACACCTACACCTTGCGGGCAACCGGCACCTACGCGAGCGCCTCCCGCACGATCGAGGTCGACGTCGCCACCCCCTCGCTGAGCGCGATCGTCCGGGGCGCGATCACGGCCCGCGCGAGCATCGACACGCTTGGATCCCTCATCGTCGACGGGCGCGACTACAACGCCGCGGGGGTTCTCGTGGACGCCGGGACCTATGGCATCAGCACGCCCGGGGATTTCGACCAGGGAGGTTCCTCCAAGATCGGCGGGCAGGGGGCGGCCCCCGCCAGGCCGGCGCTCCCGAACTCGTACGAGGAGTTCGCCGATCCGCCGTACCCGAGCACCCCCGAGGAGGTGTTCGGCCTCGCCGAAGGGGACCTCGACTCGATCAAGACCGACGTCCCGCCGACGTTCCCGCTCGACAACGAGATCTACTACTACACGGGGGATCTGATTGACGCGACGATCGAGGGGAGCGGCATCCTGATCGTCCACAACGACACCGGGACGGCGCTGTTGAAAAACCTTCAGGGGGGGCTTTTCACCGGGATCATCATCGCCGACGACATCCAGCACATCCACAACGACATCCTCGGGGCGATCATGCACCTGTCGGACACCTCCTCCGGCAACTGCATCGGGAACGGGAGCGGACGGGTCCGGTACAGTTCGGAGGTGATCGCGGCGCTCGCCGGCACCGGCGTCCAGGGGCTGTTCCCGGTCCGGAACTGCTGGCGGAACGTGACGTTCGACGCCGGGGGGGAGTAATGCGCAGGCGCGTCGTGAGGTACGCCGGCTCCCGTAGGAGACACAACCAGACCGGCTCGGTCATGATGGTTGCGCTTGTGGCCATGATCGGCCTGTCGGCGGCGTGCTTGGCGTACTACGGCTTGACGACCACCCAGATGAACGAGAACGCGGGACGGGAGTACACGCAGCGCGCCCTGTGGCTCGCGGAGGCGGGCGTGAGCGCCGCGATCCAGGACCTCAACGGGGGCGGGGAAGGGAACCTCTCCGCGGATCTCGGCGACGGGACATACGAGACGGTGGTCGTCGACAACGGCGACGGGACGTCGACCCTGACGAGCACCGGGACCTACCAGGGAACCTTCCGCGTGCTGGAGACGAACATCGAGCCGACCACCTCTTCCGTCTTCACGCACTCCCTGTTCAGCGACGAGACCCTCACCCTGAACGGCAACATCCTGACCGACAGCTACGACTCCTCGCTCGGGACGTACGCGAGCCAGGCGACGAACACGATCTCCTGGGGCGGAGGGAGCTTCTCCTACGCCAATGCGAACGGGGATGCCGGGTCGAACGACTCGATCGACATCAACGGGAGCACCGCGGTCATGGGGGACGCCGTGGCCGGGCCCGATGGGTCGGTCGATCTCAACGGGAACGTCCATGTCGAGGGGCTCGTGGAGAACCTCACCACCACGACGGAACTCGAGCCGGTCACGATCACCTACCCCTCATCGAACGACAACGCGAACGTCGGGGTCAGCGGGGTCGACAAGCTCCAAACGAACAACAGCGACGTCACGATGTCCGGCGGCATCTATCACCTCACCCAGATCAAGGTGAACGGCAACGGGAACATCCTGATCACCGGCGACTCGACCCTCTACCTCACCGAGGGGATGCAAGTGAACGGGAACGGCCAGTTGCTCATCTCCCCGGGCGTGAAGGTGACGATCTATACGGCGGGTAAGATCCACATCAACGGCAACTCCTTCGTGAACGCCGACCAGCAGGCGACCGACCTGACCATCTATTCCAGCGTCGTGGGCAGCGGATCCGGCAGCGCCGTGCACATCAACGGGAACGCGGACTTCAGCGGGGCGATCTACGCCCCGAC
>JACQRN010000026.1 GCA_016206515.1 Planctomycetota bacterium
GGCGCGTGCGCGGCCTCGGCGTACCAGTCGTGCGACGCGGTCCCGACGGAGAAGACCCGGTACAGGACGTCCGGAAGGCAGTTGGCGAGGTAGAAGAGCGCCCGCCACGGCGCAGAGGCGCGGCTGCCGAGGAGCAGGACGCGCGCGACGGCGACGTGGATCACCAGGTCAGGCACGGTTCGCTCCGCGCAGGACCCATCCCGTGCCGCGCTCCCATGCGAACTCCCGGCTCGCGAGCCACAGGCACGCCGCCAGGATCAGCGCCGAGGCGATCACCATCGCGCGGCGCTTCCAGGGGAACCCCTCGATCGCGCGGAACTTCTCCACCTCGACGCGGGGCGGATCGGCCCGGAAGATCCCCTGGACGTACAGGAGGGTCCACGGACGGGGGGGCTCGGGGAGGATCGGCCCGATCAGCCGCACCTTGTGCCCGATCGTCATCGTGAGGATCGCCGATCCGTCCGGCTGCGGGACGTAGTGGTTCCCTCCGACCCAGACGCGCCTCCCGTCGTTCCGCTCGGGCTGGAGCGCGCAGGAGCCGTAGTCGGGCTGGAAGTCGACCCCGCGCTCGTAGGCGCACCGGTGGAGCGCGAGCGCCAGGAGCACCGCCGCGCCCCCCTTCCAGAACCGCCCCCGGTCCGACCCGATCGCCCGCACGGGACGTAAGGGTAGCGTCGGCGGCGACGGGGCGCGTAGAATCCATCCCCGTCCCGCCATGAGCACTCCCGCGGCAGCCACAGCCAGCATCCCCGAACGGATCGCGCGCGTCGGGGAGGCGTACCGCGCCATCCGCGAGGAGCTCGCCAGGCGCGTGGTCGGCCAGGAGCGCGTCCTCGACCAGTTCCTGACCTGCTTCTTCGCCGGGGGGCACTGCCTGCTGGTGGGGGTGCCGGGGCTCGCCAAGACGCTGATCATCCGGTCGCTCGCCGAGGTGATGTCGCTCACCTTCTCGCGCATCCAGTTCACGCCGGACCTGCTGCCGTCGGACATCACCGGGAGCGAGATCCTCTTCAAAGACCCCGCCACGCGGGAGCGGTATATGAAGTTCCTCCCCGGGCCGATCTTCGCGAACATCCTCCTGGCGGACGAGATCAACCGGACCCCGCCCAAGACGCAGGCGGCGCTCCTGGAGGCGATGGAGGAGGGGCAGGTCACGATCGGAGGCGTCCCGCACCCCCTCGACCGTCCGTTCTTCGTCTTGGCAACGCAGAACCCGATCGAACAGGAGGGGACGTACCCGCTCCCCGTCGCGGCGCTCGATCGCTTCTTCTTCAACATCCGGATCGACTACCCGGAGCGCGAGGAGGAGCGGCAGATCGTCCGCCGGACCCTCGCGCCGGCCCTCGAACCCTTGAAGGTGGTCCTGTCGCGCGAACAGGCGATCGAGGGGTTGCGCCTAGTGCGCGAGGTGCGCGTCCCGGAAGACGTCCTGACGATGTGCAACCGGATCGTCCGACTGACGCGGCCCCAACTGGCGGGGCGCCCCGGGTTCGTGAAGGAGTACGTCAACTGGGGGGCTTCCCCGCGCGGGGTGCAGACCCTGGTCCTGGCCGGGAAGGCGCGCGCGATGCTGCACGCTCGCGCGTCGGTCGAGCCGCAGGACGTCCTGGAGATCGTCCGGCCGGCGCTGCGGCACCGCCTGATCCGCAACTACCACGCCGAGGCGGAGGGGATCACGCCCGACGCCCTGATCAACCGGGTGGTGCGGACCGTGCGGGGCGAGCCGGAGCCGTCGCGAAAGGCGGGGCGTTGGTGGGAGCGGTGGCTCTCCCGGGCGCGAAAGGGGGCGTGAGGATGGCGGTGATCTTCCACCCCTCCCCCGAGGATCTCTTCACGCTCACCGGCGAGATGCCCAGCGCCCGCAAGACGCGGTACGGCACCTGGAACGTGCAGACGAAGGTGCTGGCCCGCTCGAAGGGGAGTACGCGCGTGGTCTCCGACCGGCCGCAGGAGCATTCGGATTCCACGATTCCGGTCGCGGAGTTCGAGCGCATCGCCCGGCTGCAGGACGACTACATCCGCTCGCGCGAGATGATCGTCGTGGACGGCACGATCGGAAACGACCCGGCGTTCGCCACGCGCGCGCGCCTCGTGGTCGAGCGCGGATGGGCCAACATCGCCGCGATGCAGCAGATCCTCTACTTCGGCTCGCAGGAGGCCGGCCCCGACTGGGATCCGGAGCTGACCGTGATCGATACGCCGGGTCTCCCGGCCCCCGGGTACCCGAACGACCGCCTGATCGCCGTCGACCTGCGCTCCGGGGTCACGCGGGTCCTCCACTCCGACTACTTCGGCGAGTCGAAGAAGGGCGGTCTACGGATGTGGAACCGCCTCGTGTACGACCAGGGCGGGCTCGCGATGCACGCGGGGCTGAAGTCCGTCCCCGTCGGAAACCGCCGGCGCACGGTCCTCATCGTGGGGCTGTCGGGGACCGGGAAGACGACGACCACCTTCACGCGCCAGAACGGCTCCTCGCCGCTGCAGGACGACTTCATCGGCCTGATGCCGGGCGGGCGCGTCTACGCGACCGAGAACGGCTGCTTCGCCAAGACGTACGGCCTGTCGGCCGAGAACGAGCCGGCGATCCACAAGGCGGTCACCTCGCGCCACGCCTACCTCGAGAACGTCTCGCAGAACGACAAGGGGGAGCTCGACTTCCTCGACGAGTCGTACACGCAGAACGGCCGCTCGGTGATCCGGATGGCGGATATCGACGGGGCCGGGGACATGGCGTCGATCGGGAAGCCGGAGATCCTCCTGATCCTCAACCGGAACGAGACGATCATCCCCGGCGTGGCGCGCCTGTCGCTCCCGCAGGCGGCCGCCTACTTCATGCTCGGCGAGACGAAGGGGACCGCCGCCGGCGGCGCCGAGGAGGCGGGGAAGTTCCTGCGGGTGCCGGGGACCAATCCGTTCTTCCCCCTCCTGCACGCGCAGCAGGGGAACCGGTTCCTCGACCTCCTGAAGACCTGCCCGATGGAGGTGTACCTCATGAATACCGGACGGGTCGGCGGGAGCGATACCGAGAAGCGAAGCCGCAAGGTGAAGATCCACCACTCCAGCGCGATCGTGAAGGGGATCGCCGAGGGGACGATCCGCTGGACGCGCGACCCGGACTTCGGCTACGAGGTCGCTTCCTCGGTCCCCGGGATCGACGACGCCGACGGCGGCATCCTGCGCCCGAAGGAGTTGTACGCCTCTCAGGGCCGCGCCGGGGAGTACGCCTCCGCGATCCGTACCGTGGTGAGGGAGCGGATCGAGTACCTGCGCAAGTGGCCGCTGCTGCGGCCGGAGATTCTCGCGGCCGTTTCCTGAACGGTCGGAGGGAAGGGACTACTTCGCCGGCTTCCGCGCGACCGTTTTCCTCGGGGCGGGGTTCGCCTTGGCCACGGCGTCCTTCTTCTTCGGTTTGGGTTGAGGCGCGGCCACGGGAAGGGCGATGTTCCGGCGCCGCAGGATGTCGCGGCAGATGGCGGTCGGCAGGGCGCCCACCGAGAGCCAGTACAGGGCGCGCTCGGCGTTCACCGCGATCCCCTTGGCGGGGTCCTTCTCGATCGGGTCGTACCGGCCGAGGATCTCGAGCTCCGCCCCGTCGCGCTTGGTGCGGCTATCGAACACGCACATGCGGAAGTGCGGACGGTTCTTGCGTCCCATCTTCTTCATCCGGATCCGGACGCCCATGCGGGGGGGGAGTGTAGCGGGAGGGAGTCGCAAGTCACAAGTCACAAGAC